>DATFPZ010000205.1:0-5922 GCA_035264545.1 Acidimicrobiia bacterium | reverse complement strand
CTTTGTGCAGGCGCATCCGATCGTGACTGGCAAGGGAAAGTACATCGGCTGCTTGGTGCTGCAGGTCAAGTCCAAGTACCGATCGCAGCTGGAGGTAGAGGATGCAATGAAACTGAGCAGCCGGACGGCGGCTACGATCGCCGGCGCCTTGCAGGGGTAGCTCGGCCTTGCAGGGGTATGTCGGAATGGGCGAGGCTGCCTGAGTTCAGGGTCTCGGAGGTGTCAAGATGGCGTGGGTGACTCGAACGCACGGGCAGGAAGAGGACCTCTACCTCAAGCATTTGCGCGGGATCGGCGCCGACAGCGCTGTCCTCGAAGCGGCTGAGCGAGCGGTCGACGACTCGAACTTCGTGCCGGTACCAGCTGACGAGAGCGGTGCGCGATCGCAGCGCGCCCGCTCCAGTAGTAACGGCCATTCCGAGAACTGCTAGAGCGCTCCCTCCCCAAGCACCTCGCGAATCCGCTCTGCAGCCTCACGCTGCATCGTGCTGGTAGACATGAGTCTGATTGCGGTGCGGGGCTTCGGTCCACGCAAAGGCGCCGCGTACACGATTCATGTCACGGGAGGATGAGACGCCACCGTCCGCTTGCAAACACGTTGCAAACGAATGCGCCAGCATGAGCCCGGACAGCGCGTCATCGCTGGCCGGTGTCGACCCTCGAAACCGCAGGTCAATAGGACTGCACGTCATCTACTCGGACCCGGTGAGACGGGCCGTGTCGGACTTTTAATCCGATGGTCCGGGGTTCGATTCCCCGGCGGCCCACCGACCGAAGTTGCCCATCAGGCCGCGCCCGCGCGCTCGACACCCGCGATCTTCGAAGAACGCGTCGACCTGGTCCTGTGTCAGCTCGTCCGCCGAGATCAGGAAGGCACGGTCGGCCACGCACTCCGCGGCTCCGACGGATGCAGCGTCAGTCGACGCGGGCGGGCACTGGTGTCGGTGGGCCGGCCGCTTCGACGCGCGCGCGTTCCGGTCGCCGCTGACGCACGATCATGACGACGAGAGCGAGGATGATCGTGAGCTCGAAGACCACCAGCGCCACGTTCGACGCGAACAGGGCCCGATAGGGCACGGATGCGGGGATGCCCTGGCGGTACTGGTAGGCGATCAGGTACAGCGCGGACTGTGCGAGAACGAGACGCGTCAGGCCCGACCGCCACTCGAGCACGAGCACCGGAAGCGCCCACGCTGCGTACCAGGGCAGCACGTATGCACCCGCGAGCAGGTAGGCGACGACGGCGCTCCCGACAAGCAGCGTCGGTGTGTTGTCGCGCAGGCGCCCGGCCACGAGCACTCCGGCGAGGACGATCACCGTGATCGTCGACAATGTGGCCGCGGTCTGCAGGAAGTCGGACGAGAACTCGTGGAAGCGTCCGAGCCCGAACAGGTTCGTGCGCCCCTCCGAGCTGCTGAGGAGCCAGATCGAGTTTCGGCTCATCTGCAGCCGCGCTTCTCGGAGTGGTGTGAGCGCGTCGAAACCGCCGCTGAGCGCGTACCCGGCGGCGATCACGCCGCCCCCGACCCCGGTCGCGATCGCCGCCGGGCGCACCCCCCGCTTCCGCACGATCCAGACGATCAGCGCCACGAGACCGAGCAGGGCCACCGGCTTGACCAGCGCGCCCAACGCGATGGCCAGTGCGGCGAGCTCGAACCGTTCTCGGGACGCCAGGAGCACACCGACGAGCAGTGCAAGCCCGACGAGCGCGTCGTTGTGCCCGCCGTTCACGACGTCGTAGATGACGAGCGGATTCAAGCCGATCAACGCAGCCGCGGCGGGACTCCGAGTCCGGCGACCGATCAGCAACACGGCAAGGAACACCGACAGCGCCGCCAGCGACTGGAACCAGATCCGCGTCGACTTCAGGTGGGTCTGCGTCACCGACACGACGCCCGCCGAGACACCGTTCCACAGGGGTCCGTAGACCGAGCTGGTGTTCTGCCACGTGGGCTTGACCCGCCGGATCGCGCGGTCGTTCGAGAACTCGACGGGGACGTGGCGGTACGGGCTCGCGCCGTAGTGGCTGACCATCCGACCGTACGCGGCGTAGGACCAGATGTCGGTCGAGTCGCGGGGCCAGCGCGCGACGCCGACGATCAGAAGCGCGGCGGACACGGCGAGCACGGCGCGCATGTGGAGCGCCCGCCGCCATCGACCCACGCCCAGCGCCAGCGCGAGGGCGGCGAACGCGAGCGCCAGCAACCCCGCGCGGTTCGGGGTCGAGAAACGCCGGGCGGTCACCAGCGCGGTCGCACATGCCGAGACGAGTACGAGCGCAACGGCGATAGCGCGGTCCGCTGCGGTGCGCGCATCGCCACCGGACGGGTCGGGCGGCACGGCCGGGAGTGTGCTCCAGCGGGGATGAGACTTGGATGAAGGCACAACCAACACCTAGGGAACGATTCGTGCGGCGGCCTCGACGCCCGCCACGACATCGAAGCCGTCCCGACAGGCGAGCCAGTCCCGATTGCGGAGGTGCAGCGGGTCGTGCTCGTCGAAGCGGTTGAGCACCACGACGACGGGTCCTTCCCCCAATGCCGCAACCGACATGCGCACCGAGTTGATGGTGCCGAGGCCGGCGTCGGCGACGAGCAGCACGAGGTCGGGCGCGATCGACGACGCCAAGGTCACGTTGTCGCCGTCGGCCGCGATCGGCGACCGCGGCCCGCCCGCGCCCTCGACCAGCCCGACATCGACGCCGTCGCGCCAATGCAGCTCGTCGAGCAGATCACCGACCGTGAACGGCGGCGCGCCGAGTGCGTCGGCGGCCATCGGCGGCGCCAGCGCGCGCGCGTACCACCGATGCGGCGGGCAGACATCGTGCGGCGGCTCGCCGGTCGCGGCGGCGAGCACGTCAGCGTCAGTGGGCCCGTCGCCGAGGTCGAATGACTGCGCGGGCTTGCGAGCGCCGACGCGCAGGCCGGCGTCGCGGAGCCGCGCCAGTACGGCGGCCGCGATCCACGTCTTGCCGACCGCGGTCCCGGTGCCGGCGACGAAGACGAGACGCGCCGGACGCGTCGTCACAGGCAGGCGAGCGCCGCCGCCAGCGCGTCGACCTGCGACGGCGCGTGCGCGGCCGACAGCGCGACGCGTAGGCGAGACGTGCCCGACGGCACTGTCGGCGGCCGGATGGCGGGTACGAGCATGCCCTGGTCGAGCAGCGCGGCCGCCGCCGCCAGGGTTCTCGCCTCGTCCCCGAAGACGACGGGGACGATGGGGGACGGGTGGCCGGCGCGGAGCCGCTCGACGTTGGCGCGCAGGCGCGCTGTGAGCTCGCTGCCCTCGGTGGAGCGGAGGATCCCGACGGCGGCGAGGGCGGCGGCGCTGTCGGCCGGGGAGAGGGCGGTCGTGAAGATGTAGGAGCGGGCCCGGTTCACGATCAGCTCGGTGAGGTGGGCGGGGCCGGCGACGAATCCCCCGAGGGCGCCGACGGCCTTCGAGAGCGTGCCGATGCGAACCGCTTCTCGCCCGGTGAGGTCTGGATCGGGACCGAGCACCGCGTGCGCCTCGTCGAGCACGAGCAGCGCGCCACGGCGGGCACACAACTCCGAGAGCGCGTCGACGTCGGCCACGTCGCCGTCCATCGAGAACACCGTGTCCGTGACGACCAGGGCGCGCTCGGCGGGAACGGTCGTGAGGAGGTGCTCGACGTGGTCGAGGTCGCGGTGCCGGAACACCTCGACGCGGGCGCGGCTGAGGCGGCATCCGTCGATGATCGACGCATGGTTGAGCTCGTCGGAGCAGACGAGCACACCTCGCCCTCCGAACGTGGTGAGGACACCGAGGTTGGTCGCGAACCCGGTCGGGAACAGGACGGCGCGCTCGGAATGCTTCCAGTCGGCGAGCTCGGCCTCGAGGTCGGCGTGCACGGGGCGCGAGCCCACGATCAGGCGGGCCGAGCCGGACCCGGCACCCCACCGGTCGAGCGCGGCGTGCGCGGCGGCTACGACCTTCGGGTGCTGGGTGAGACCGAGGTAGTCGTTCGACGCGAACGACACGACGGGGCGGCCGTCGGGCGCGAGCTTCCCCTCGGGCCCGGCGGCGTCGAGGTCGCGCGGCTCGCGCCAGCGGCCGGCGTCCCGGATGGCGCCGGCTTCGGCGCCGGCCCAGTCGCGCCAGTTCACGCCGCCGCCACCTCGTCGATCGCGTCAGCCAGCGCGTCGACGATCCGGCGCAGCTCGGGGGAGGTGACCGTGAGCGGGGGCATCACGACCACGACGTCGCCGAGGGGACGCAGCAGCACGCCGCGGTCGACCGCGGCCGCGCAGACCCGCCGGCCCCAGCGCAGCCCGTCCCGCGGCGGCGCGAGCTCGATGCCGCCCATGAGCCCTCGGAGTCGCACGTCGCGAACGGCGCGGTGCGGAGCGACGCGTTCGTCCAACATCGACCGCAGCTCGGCGGATCGGGCGCGCACGTTGGCGAGCACGTCGAGCTCATCGAGGAGGTCGAGGTGGCGGCGGGCGACCGCGCACGCGAGCGCGTTCCCGCCGTACGAGTGTCCGTGGTACAGCGTCTGCTCGGACAGGTCGGGCCCGAGGAACGCGTCGAAGACGCGCTGGCTGGCGACGGTCACGGATTGGGGCAGATAGCCGCCGGTCAGGCCCTTGCCGAGGCACAGCAGGTCGGGCCGGAGCCCGCACTGCTCGGAAGCGAAGAGCGTGCCGGTGCGTCCGAAGCCGGTCGCGACCTCGTCGCAGACGAGCAGCACCGCGTGCTCGCGGCATGCGTCGGCCAGCGCGGCGAACGCCGACGCCGGTGCAACCTGCATCCCGGCCGCACCTTGGACGAGCGGCTCGACCACGACAGCGGCGAGCTCGTGGGCATGCTCGGCGATCATGCGCGACGCGAGCTCGAAGCAGCGGGGTTCGTCGAACCCCGGCGCGTGCCGGACGGGGAACCGCAGTGGATCGAAGATCTCCGTGCCGAATCCGCCGGCGCCGAGCGAGAGCCCACCCACCGTGTCGCCGTGGTACGCGCCGCCGAACGCGAGGTACGACGTGCGCCCATCGACGCCCCGGTTCACCCAGTACTGGAACGCGATCTTCAGCGCCTGCTCGACGGCAGCGGCGCCATCCGACGCGAACAGGAAGTGCGGTCCGTCGACGGGCACCGCCCGCGCCAGGGCTTCGGCCAGCTCGATCGCGGCGCGGTTCCCGTTGCCGAGCATCGTCGAGTGCGCGACCTGGTCGAGCTGGTCACGTACCGCTTGGTCGAGCTCGGGCACGCGGTGGCCGAGCGTGGTGACCCAGAGCGACGAGATGGCGTCGAGGTAGCGGCGGCCGTCGACGTCGATGAGCTCGTGCCCCTCGGCCGACTCCACGATGACCGGCGCGTTCTCCGCGTAACAGGCCATCTGCGTGAAGCCGTGCCAGACGACGGCCGCGTCGCGCTTCGCCCACTCCTCCGCCGACCCCACGGACGGCGATGTTAGGTGGGGCCCCCGCCGCCCCGTCAGGCTCGCTTCAGGGTCGCTAGATGCGGCGGCCCCAGCGCCCGCTGACCGGGCCGCGCCCGAAGCGCGAGCGCGAGCCCCAGCGACGCCGGGCCCGGCGGCGCGGGATGCCGAAGAAGAAGAGAGCGAGCACGAGCACAGCCAACGCGACGATCAGCACGGTGATCATGTGGGTCTGCTACCCGACCTCCTGTGATGGGAAACGGCCCGCGGGGGCACCGGCGAGCGATTGGTACCGTCGCTGCCGCGGCGTCGGCTTTGCCGGCCGCCGCCGCAGAAGCCGGAGCTTGCGACGGCGACAAGGAAGGCTGCAATGAGTGAGGTGGTCGATCCGAGCGTTCCGTACGACGTCGAAGCCGTCGTGCAGGCAGTCGACGTTCAATACCAGGAGTGGCTCGCGACGCTCGGCGAGCTGGTGCGCATCCCGAGCGTGAGCGGCGACCCCGCGCACGTCGTCGACGTCGAGC
>DATFPZ010000204.1:0-2969 GCA_035264545.1 Acidimicrobiia bacterium | reverse complement strand
AAAACGGCCCGGATCGTCCTCACCGGGGACGGCGGCGGCGACTGGCTGATCCCCCTGGGATTCAGCGAGACGGGGGAGACCCCCGACGTGGTCCTCACCGCCGACATCGTCGACTGGTGCCGGTGCGCCTCGGAGCGGCTGGTGCCGGGGGTGCTGCCCCGACGGGTGGAGGGTGACCCGGCGCTCGCCGACGACCTCGCCGCCGCCTCCTCGGCCTTCGCGACGCTCTGACCCGCGCCGGCGCGCTTCGCCGCCGCGGAGAAAATGTCGCCAGAACGGTGTCGGGGTAGGCGTCATACCCTGGCGGCACAATGAGCGAGGTGACTCAGCTAACCGCGCCCGAGCTCGCGCCCCCCACCGGCCGCGGGGGTCAGGGCTTCGCCGTCGACGGCTTCCATCCGGCCGTGGCCGAGTGGTTCCGGCGCCGCTTCCCCGACGGCCCCACCGAGGCGCAGGCCCAGGGTTGGCCGCACATCGCGACCGGCGCCGACACGCTGATCGCGGCGCCGACCGGATCGGGGAAGACCCTCGCCGCCTTCCTCGTCGCGATCGACCGGCTCTACCGTGACCACGACCGCGGCGTCGATGTCTCGACCGGGACGCGGGTCGTGTACGTCTCCCCGCTGAAGGCGCTGGCCGTCGACATCGGCGAAAACCTCGAGCAGCCCCTGGAGGAGATCGCCGGTGTCGCCGCCGAGCTGGGGCTCGATTCGCCCGAGATCCGCGTCGCAGTACGGACGGGCGACACGACGAGCTCACAGCGTTCGGCGATGGTCCGCCGACCCCCCAGCTTCGTGGTCACCACGCCGGAGTCTCTCTATCTCCTTGTGACGAGCGCACGCGGTCGCGAAGCGCTGCGCACCACCGAGACCGTGATCGTCGACGAGATCCACGCCGTCGCCCGCGACAAGCGCGGCGCCCACCTCGCGCTCACGCTGGAGCGGCTCGAGGCGCTGTGTGACCGGCGGCCGGCGCGCATCGGTCTCTCGGCGACGCAACGTCCCATCGAGAGGGTCGGGCGGCTGCTCGTCGGCGACCGTTCGTTGCCGGAGATCGTCGACGTCGGCCACCAACGCGCGCTCGACGTCACGCTCGAGCTGCCCGAGGGCGAGCTCGAAGCGGTCGCGTCGGCCGAGCAGATGTCCGACGTCATCAACCGCATCGCCGAGCACGTCACGCACCATCAGACCACTCTCGTGTTCGTGAACACGCGCCGGCTCGCCGAGCGGCTTGCGCACCAGCTCGGCGAGCGACTGGGCGACGACGTCGTGGCCGCCCACCACGGCAGCCTCTCCAAGGAGCGCCGCTGGCGGGTCGAGACGCGTCTGCGTGCCGGCGCGCTCAAGGCGCTCGTCGCCACCGCGTCGTTGGAGCTCGGCATCGACATCGGGCCCGTCGAGCTCGTCTGCCAGATCGGTTCCCCCCGCAGCATCGCCACGTTCCTGCAACGCGTCGGCCGCTCGAATCACACGCGCACCGGTACGCCGAAGGGGCGCCTCTACCCCCTGACGCGCGACGAGCTCGTCGAGTGCACGGCGCTGCTGGCGGCGGTGCGCGCCGGTCGCCTCGACGCCATCGAGTTCCCGCACCAGCCGCTCGACATCGCCGCCCAGCAGATCATCGCCGAGGTGGCGGCGGAGGAGTGGCGCACCGACGAGCTGTACGAGCTCGTGCGGCGGGCCGCCCCGTACGCCGAGCTGTCCCGCGCCGAGTTCGACGAGGTCGTCGAGCTCGTCTCCGGCGGGATCGAGACCGGGCGGGGTCGTCGGGGCGCGTACGTCCACCACGACGCCGTCAACGGCGAGCTGCGCGGCCGCAAGGGCGCGCGCATCGCCGCCGCGACGTCGGGCGGCGCGATCCCCGAGACCGGCGACTACCGGGTGGTGGCCGAGCCCGACGACACGTTCGTCGGCACCGTCAACGAGGACTGGGCGGTCGAGTCCATGGCGGGCGACATCTTCCTGCTCGGCACGCACTCCTGGCAGATCCGCCGGATCGAGCCCGGTGTCGTGCGTGTGCGCGACGCCGCCGGCGCCTTGCCGACCATCCCGTTCTGGCTGGGGGAGGCGCCCGCCCGCACGGTCGAGCTGTCAGCCGAGGTCTCGGAGCTCCGCCGCCACGTCGACGAGTGCCTGGTCGCGGGTCGTCCCGACGACGCCCGACAGTGGCTGATCGACGCCGCCGGCATCCCGCGCGAAGCCGCCGTCATGATCGTCGACTACCTCGCCGCCGGGCGCGCCGCCCTCGGCGCCATGCCGACCCAGCAGCAGCTGGTGCTCGAACGGTTCTTCGACGACACCGGCGGGATGCAGCTGGTCGTGCACTCGCCGTACGGCGGTCGCATCAACCGAGCGCTCGGCCTGGCGCTGCGCAAGAAGTTCTGCCGCACGTTCGACTTCGAGCTGCAGGCCGCCGCCACCGACGACGCCATCGTGCTCTCGCTCGGGCTCACGCAGAGTTTCCCGCTCGACGAGGTGCCGCGCTACGTCCGGAGCGCCACGGTCGAGGAGACGCTCGAACACGCCATCCTCGACTCGCCGATGTTCCAGGCCCGCTGGCGCTGGAACCTCAACCGGGCGCTGATGGTCCTGCGCTTCCGCAACGGCCGCCGCAACCCGCCGCCGATCCAGCGCATGGAGTCCGACGACCTGCTGGCGGCGGTGTTCCCGCAGGCGGCGGCCTGCCAGGACAACCAGACGGGACCGATCGAGATCCCCGATCACGTGCTCGTGCGCGAGACGATCGGCGACACGCTGCACGAGGCGCTCGACGTCGACGGCCTGCGCGTGCTGCTCGAGGGCATCGAGGGGGGCGACGTCACTGTGCATTGTGTCGACACGACGGAGGCGTCGGCGTTGTCGCACGAGATCATCAACGCCCGGCCGTACGCGTTCCTCGACGACGAGGAGTTCCAGAACCGCCGCACGAACGCGGTCACGCTGCGCCGCGGGCTGACGGTCGACCTCACT
>DATFPZ010000203.1:0-4011 GCA_035264545.1 Acidimicrobiia bacterium | reverse complement strand
GCTCGGGATCGAGGCGACCGCGATCGAGGGACTAACCGGCCTGTGGGTCAACGCTACGCGTCCGAGTCACCCGCGGAAGATCGCTTCGATCGGGGTGCACATCCACAAGTGGGTAACCACCCACGGGTACGCGCTGAACGTCGACCTCGATCCCGCGCCCTTCACCGAGTGGATTACCGCTTGCGGGCTCGACGATGCGTCGTTCACGACCGCAGCGCGCGAGCTCGAGCGCGTCGTAACCGTCGACGAGGTTCGCCCGCTCGCGGTCCAGGGCCTAGCGGACGTGTTCTCGCTCGACTTCGAGGAGATACCCGCCGACGAGGGCCATGGCCTCTGGCCACAACCTATCCACGCCTCGCTGGCGCGGACGTGACCCGAGGATAGATCGTCACGGTTTCGTGACAGTCGACATGGCCCAAGAGGCCGTCATGAGGGGCCAGACCCCTCACAATCGCTCGCGGCCCTCGGGGAGCCAACCACCGTAGGCCACGCGCTTTGGCCTCGGCGTGCCGGCGTACGCCTCCGCCGGCTTCGTCGTCGCCTTCGCGACCGAGACTCCGTGCTTTCGCGCCGTTTCCGACGGCTCGTACACGAGCCCCTTGCGACGAAGGCCTCGCGCCCCGGCCGCGAGCACGACGGAGGGCCCGTCGCCAGCGCCGACGATCATGTGCGCCGTCGTTGGCGGACAGTGGACGAAATCCCATGCCTCGAGCGGCCGCTCCTGGTCCTCGACGATCAGCAGACAACGCCCGGCCAGCACGAGGAAGTCTTCCTGGGCGTTCTCGCGGTGGTAGAAGCCGAGGCTCTGACCGGGTTGGAGCACGCTGATGTTGATCCCCAGCTGGCGAAACGGCCGCTTTCCCTCGAAGTCGCAATAGACGCCGAACGGCCCGGAATCGCGCCAGCGCGCGTCCTTCGCGTTGACGACGAACCAGCCGTCGACATCGGCGACGAGGCCGTACTTCGTCGTCCGGAGCGGCGCCTCGGGAACCAACGCGGTCCGTAGACTGCCAGACGTGCACACGTCGCTTCCCGTCGCGGAAAGGCCTCGCCGGCCCGACTGGATGAAGGTTCGTGCGCCGAGCGCGGACTCGCGCTACCTCGACGTCAAGAAGCTGATCCACGGCGCGAGCCTGAACACGATCTGCGAGGAGGCGCGCTGCCCGAACATCAGCGAGTGCTGGGGCCGCGGCACGGCGACGTTCCAGATCCTCGGCGACACCTGCACGCGTGCCTGCCGCTACTGCTACGTCAACTCCGGCCGGCCGGAGCATCCGCCGGACCCCCTCGAGCCGCTCCGCCTGGCGCAGACCGCCGCCCAGATGGACCTCAAGCACGTCGTCGTGACGTCTGTCGACCGCGACGACGTCCCCGACCGCGGCGCCGGCCACTACGCCGCGACCATCCGCGCCCTCAAGAAGAAGCTGCCGGAGGCGTCGGTCGAGGTGCTGACGCCCGATTTCCTCGGCGTCGAGGAAGAGGCGCTCCACACCGTCATCGGCGCGCGACCCGAGGTCTTCAACCACAACATCGAGACCGTCCGCCGCCTCCACCGCCGGATGCGCGGGGCGAAGGCCAGCTACGACAAGGCGCTGTGGCTGCTCCGGCGCGCGAAGGAGCTCGCCGACTACCCCGTCCTGACGAAGTCGGGGATCATCGTCGGCCTCGGCGAGGCCAACGACGAGGTCGTCGAGACCATGCGCGACCTCCGAGCGAACGGCGTCGACGTCGTGACGATCGGCCAGTACCTCCAGCCGAGCGCCAAACACGCGACGATCGACCGTTGGGTCCACCCCGATGAGTTCCGCTGGTTCCGCGAGCAGGGCGAGGCGCTCGGGTTCGGCTCGATCTTCGCCGGCCCGCTCGTCCGCTCGAGCTACCGCGCCGACGAGCAGCGCCACGCCGCCGAGACCGGCCGCGGAGCGGTCGCGTACTGATGGCGCGGGTCGCCCTGCTCCTCGCGGTCGCGCTCGTCGCCGCGTCGGCGTCCACCCCGGGCCGAGGCGCCGAAGCCGCGAAGCCGCGGCTCCGCGTCGACGCACTTCGCCCGCTCGTCGTGGTCGGCACGGGGTTCCGGGCAGGCGAGACGGTGCGCGTGACTGCGAGCGCGGACGAGGGGTACGGAGCGAAGACCGACGAAGCCGGCAGCCCAGGTCGGATCGACGTGCGCTTCCCGAAGCTGAAGCTCGGGCGCTGCTCGGAGTACGTCATCTCCGCCAAGGGCGACAAGGGAAGCCGCACAACGCTGCGCAGCGTCCCGCCTCCCTGCGGCATCGACCGCTAGCAACCGAAGGGGCCGCCCGGAGGCGGCCCCTCGTTGCATCTCGCTCGGAAGCGACGCTTACGGCAGCTTCAGCGTCCAGGCGCCGAACCCGTGCGTCGTGACGTACATGACGCGCCGTTCCTGGTCGATCTTGAGGGACGGGATCGTCGTCGTCGGCAGTCCCGGCATAGCGGGAGTCCAGCCCGTTTGCGAGCGAACACGCCGGGCGACGCCGAAGTCCGTCCCGATGTAGAGGACGCCCTTCGCCTCGTCCCGTTCGATCGTCCCGACCGGGAGGTCGCCGAGCGCATGCGGCCCGGTGCCGTCCAGGTTGGTGAAGGTCGCGTTCCCGGTCGCCGGGTCGAAGCGCACCTCGAAGACGTGGCCCGGCGTGTCGGGAGTCACGGCGTTGTAGCCGCTGTACGTGATGTACGCGTGGTACGGGTCGGAGGGGTCGACGTAGATGTCCGACGGGTACCTCGGCGGGTCGACGGTCGACGACGTGTCGATCCTCCTCCACGCGATCGAGGCCGGATTCGCCGCGCCCGCATTCGTCGTGATGAAGATGCGGCCGCCGCTCGTACCCGCCCACACGACGTTCGGGTTCGACGCCGACACCTCGTTCATCGAGACGTGGCCGCCCGACCGGTCGTCGCCCCACGGGAACGGCGCCGGGCACGCGACCGTCCACCCCGCCGCCGGGTTGTCCGCGGGCGGACACATGGCCGCCGGCCCGTAGGTGAGCCGGCCGAGGTGGCCGGGGTCGCCCATCGCCTTCCAGTCGTCGCAGACGTCGATCGGCCGTTCGTACGTCCCGTTCTCGTTGATGTCGCCGTCGCCGTTCCAGGTGTTGCAGTGCTGCTTCACCTTGGCGTACGGGAAGGCCGGGTTGACCCCGCCGTTCAGCGAGCGGAAGACGTGCTCGCGTCCCGTGAACATCAGCTTGGAGACGTTCGGGTGGAAGATCGTGGGAGCGCTGAAGGCGACCAGCTCGCGGTCGTACCGGAACGGATTCGCGCCTGCGGTGCGGAGCGTGTCCGCGATCCAGAACACCGCCTGCTGGTTTCGCGGCTCGTCGAGAGCGCGGATGCCGCCGTTCTGCGACTCGAGCGCGGAGTAGTTCGGATCGACGGCGTCGAACCCCGCGTAACCGCCGTCGGCTACGAAGGTCTCGAACCACGTCTTCGTTCCGGGCACGCTCATCCACGACCCGTTGTCCTGCGCGCCCGCGGCCAGCTCGCCCGGGCGGTTGGGGTTGAACGTCATCTCGTAGAAGTGGAGCGTGTTGAGCCCCTTGTTGACGGACGTGAGGTGCCCGGGGATCCTGTTCGTCACTGCCAGGCACGTCGCCAGGCGAGTGCCCGTCAGCCCGTGGACCGCGGTGCAGTCACCGGAGTCGTCGACGAACGTTCCATCCGACCGGATCACGCCGCCGTCGCTCGTCTCGAGGAACTGCTTCCAGTCGCTCGGGTTCGTGACGATCGAGTGCTGGTCGGGATGGGCTCCGTGCGGCTGAACGTTGTCCGTCGCGTCGTAGGTCATGTCGCTGAACGACACGCCGGCATTCGTCGAGAGCAGGATCGCCCGGCCGTTCGACGTGCCCTGCGAGGCCTGCGTGTAGTCGTTCGAGCCGAGCAGGTAGACGGTGTCGGGGTCGTGGGCCGAGCCGTCGGCCTTCCGTGGCACGTAGACGTAGTTGTCGTAGTTGCACTGCGGATCGCAGTACCCCGCGCTCGTGTTGTTCGCGA
>DATFPZ010000202.1:0-5152 GCA_035264545.1 Acidimicrobiia bacterium | reverse complement strand
TGTGGGCGTGCGGCGAAGCCGCGTGCTCGGGCGTCCACGGCGCGAACCGGCTCGCGTCGAACTCGCTCCTCGACGGGCTCGTGTTCGCGCGCCGTACGATCGACGCCATCGCACGCGGCAAGGACGAGCCCGACGAGAACGGCGTGCTGCGTGGCGTCGAGTCGTACCGGCCGGGCGCCGCTCCCGCCGCCACGCGGGGTGATACGCCTGTCGCACGCGAGGAGCTGCAGCGGCTCATGACCCGCGAGGCGGGCGTGCTTCGCGACGCCGCCAGCCTCGAGCGCGCAGCCAAGCAGCTCACGAACATGGCCGGTGCGGCCGACACCGAAGTCCGGAACCTGGTCACGGTGAGCCGCGCCCTCGTCGACGCGGCACGCGCCCGCACCGAGTCGCGTGGCACGCACACCCGCCTTGATTTCCCGGAGCCCTCGTCCGAGTTCCTCGGCAGGTTCGTGTTCGGCACGGCCACGCAAAGGCGCTTCGTGCCCCTCTCCGCACAAGAGCCGGCAGCGCGGTGAGTAACGCCGACGCCGCCGTCGGCCCGCTGCGCGAGGCCGTCGCCGTCGCCCTCGACGAGGACCTGGGGGTGCTCGGCGATCTCACGTCGCAGGCCATCATCCCCGAGGTCGCGTTCGGAACGGGCCAATTCGTCGCCCGTGAGCAGGGTGTGCTGGCGGGCGTGCAGGCGGTGGACGAGGTGTTCCGGCAGCTCGACTCCGATGTCACCGGGACGTGGCGGTTGCAGGACGGCGACGCGGTCGCCGCAGGGCACGAGCTCGGACGCGTCTTCGGGCGGATGCGCTCGATCCTGAGCGCCGAGCGCACCGCCCTCAACTTCCTCTGTCACCTGTCGGGGGTCGCAACGCTCACACGGGCGTTCGTGCAGGCCGCCGGGGGCGCGGTGCGAGTGCTCGACACGCGCAAGACGCTCCCCGGGCTGCGGGCGCTCGAGAAGGCCGCGGTCCGCGCCGGCGGCGGGCACAACCACCGGGCGTCCCTGTCGGACGCGCTCCTGATCAAGGACAATCACCTCGTCGGGCTGGGCATCGAGAAGGCGGTGCAGGCCGCCAGCGACCGGTGGCCTGGCCGCACGGTCGAGGTCGAGTGCGAACGGCCCGAGCAGGTGGCGGAGGCGGTCGAGGCCGGGGCCGGCATCGTGATGCTCGACAACATGACGCCGGCGCAGGTGAAGAAGTGCGTGACGCTCGTCCGCCAGAGCAGCCGCCCCGGCGTGCTCGTCGAGGTCTCCGGCCGTGTCACGCTCGAGACGGTCGCCGAGTACGCGGCCGCCGGGCCGGACCTGATCTCGACCAGCGCCATCACGCAGTCGGCGCCGGCGCTCGACCTCGGCCTCGACGTGGAAGGCGAGGGCTGACCGGTGCTGCTCGCGATCGACGCCGGCAACACCCAGACCGTGATCGGCCTGTTCGACGACACCGAGCTCGCCGACCACTGGCGCATCGCGACCGTCGCCGACCGCACCGAGGACGAGCTGGCGCTGATGATCCAGCAGTTCCTCGGCTTCCACGGCTTCTCGTTCGACGCCCAGGTGACGGGGGTGGCCATCGCGTCCGGCGTTCCCCGCGTGACGGCGGCGCTGCGGCTCATGACCCGCCGGTACTTCGGGTTCGACGCGCTCGTCGTCGAGCCGGGGGTCCGCAGCGGCATGCCGATCCTGTACGACAACCCCAAGGAGGTCGGCCCCGACCGCATCGCCAACGCCGTCGCGGCATACGACCTGTACGGGGGCCCGTCGATCGTCGTCGACTTCGGGACCGCCAACACCATCGAAGCGATCAGCGAGAAGGGTGAGTACCTCGGCGGCGCGATCTTCCCCGGCATCGAGATCGCGATGGACGCGCTGTTCGCGCACGCGGCGGCCCTCCGCCGGGTCGAGCTCGTCGCGCCCAAGAACGTGATCGGCAAGTCGACGATGGAGTCGGTGCAGTCCGGTGCGGTGTACGGCTTCACCGGGCAGGTCGACGCGCTGGTCGAGCGGTTCCAGGGCGAGTTGGGGGACTGCACGGTCGTGGCCACCGGCGGGCTCGCCGAGCTCATCCTGCCGTTCTCCCGCACGATCCAGCACAATGAGCCCTGGCTCACCCTCCACGGGCTCCGGATCGTGTTCGAGAGGAACCGTTGAGCGAACCCCAGGACGAGCGGGCTCGGCGCCTCGCCAAGGTCGACGCCCTTCGCTCGGAAGGTCGCGATCCCTACCCGGTGCGCTTCGACCGGACCCACACGACGGCCGAGCTGCACGCGGCGTACCGAGGCATCGACGCCGGCGCCGAGACCGAGGACACGGTGCGGGTCGCGGGTCGGCTCTTACTCATCCGACGTCAGGGCAAGCTCACGTTCGCGACCGTGCGCGACGGCACGGGCTCGGTCCAGCTGTTCGTGTCGCGCGCGGTGATCGGCGACGAGCGCCACGCCGCGTTCGACGACCTCGACCTCGGCGACTGGGTCGGCGCCGAGGGCACGGTCATGAAGACGAAGAAGGGCGAGCTATCGGTCAAGGTCACGCGGTTCGAGCTCCTCGCCAAGACGCTGCGGCCCCTCCCCGACAAGTGGCACGGCCTCGCCGACGTCGACACCCGGTTCCGCCAGCGTTACGTCGACCTCATCGTGAACGAGGACGCCCGGCGCGTGTTCGACGTGCGTGTCACCGCCATCGACGCGATCCGTTCGTTCCTCAAGAATCGAGGGTTCGTGGAGGTGGAGACGCCGGTGCTCAATCAGGTCACCGGGGGCGCGACCGCCAAGCCCTTCTTCACGCACCACAACGCGCTCGACCTCGACCTCACGCTCCGGATCGCGCTCGAGCTGCCGCTCAAGCGACTGCTCGTCGGCGGGTACGAGAAGGTCTTCGAGATCGGGCGGGTGTTTCGCAACGAAGGGTTGGGCACCCGTTACAACCCCGAGTTCACGATGCTCGAGGCCTACGAGACGTTCGCCGACTACACCGACATGATGGACCTGACCGAGCAGCTCGTCGCGTACGCGGCGCAGGCGTCGGTGGGAACCACACACGTCGGGTCCGGCGACGCGGCAGTCGACCTGACGCCCCCGTGGCCGCGCCAGGCGATGCTGTCGTTGATCCGGGAGCACGCCGGCGTCGACGTCCATCCCTCGATGCCGGCCGAGAAGTTGGAGCGCATCTGCGACGACCTCGACGTGCCCCGCCAACCGGGTTGGGGACCGGGGATGCTCGTCATGGAGATCTACGAGAAGACCGTCGAGCCCAACCTCGTCGGCCCGATGATCGTGTGCGACTACCCGCGTGAGGTCTCGCCCCTCGCCCGGAAGCATCGGGACGACCCGTTTCTCGTCGAGCGCTTCGAGGTCGTGGTGCTTCGTCGTGAGCTCGTGAACGCGTTCAGCGAGCTCACCGATCCAGTCGACCAGCGGGCGCGCCTGGAGGAGCAGGCCGCGCTGCGCGCCCGCGGCGAAGAGGAGGCCATGGACGTCGACGAGGACTACCTGCGCGCCCTCGAGTTCGGGCTGCCCCCCTGCGGTGGTCTCGGTATCGGCGTCGACCGGCTCGTGATGCTGCTCGCCGGCGTGACCACGATCCGCGATGTCATCCTGTTCCCGCAGCTCCGTCCCGAGGCGGGGGAGAGCTGATGCGCGTCCTGGTGACCGGCCTGGGCGGCGAGCTGGGCACCCGCGTCGCGCAGCTCCTCGAGGAGCGCGACGAAGTGAGCGAGATCGCCGGCTTCGACATCTGGCCGCCCCGGCGGCGCCTGCGCCGCAGCGAGTTCCACCGCATCGACCCGGACGACCAGGAGCGGATCACCGAGCTCGTGCACGACTTCGCGCCCGAGATCATCATCCATTACGGCGTCTACGAACCCGACTCGCGTCTCGGCGGCCGAGAGGCGGCGGAGGCGAGCGAGGCGTGCACCGTGCACGTGCTGACGGCGGCGGCGGAGACCGGGCGGCTCGAGCGGCTCGCGGTGCGCAGCGGTCTCGAGGTCTACGGCCGGGGCCGGGGACGTCCCGTGGTGCCGGCCGAGGACGCGCCGCTCGCGCCGACGTCGCCGTATGGACGGACGTGCCTCGAAGTCGAGACCCTGGCGGCCGCACTCGTTCGGCGGCTCGGTATCCCGGTGGCGGCCCTCCGGCTCGCGCCCGTCGTCGGCTCGCACGTGCCGAGCCCGCTGGGGCGGCTCCTGCGCCTGCCCCTGGTGCCGGTCCCGGCGCTGGCCGATCCGGCCTTCGTGCTCCTCTCCCAGGAGGACGCGGCCCGGGCGATGGTCGAGGCGGTGATGCGCAGCGTCGACGGGCCCGTCAACGTGGTCGGGCGCGGCGCGGCGAGCCCGTGGCAGGCAGCGCGCCTGGGCGGACGCATCCCGATCCCGGTGCTGGGCCCGGGATGGGACGCGGCGCGGCGCATCGCCGAACTTGCCGGCGCGCCGGTGCCGCCGCACGTCGTCGAGCTGATGCGCCAAGGACGCGCGGGCGACGGCGCACGGGCGCGTGACGTGCTGTCGCTCCCGGGACTGCGGTCGACGGTCGAGATCTGCACCGACCTGTACGAGTGGGGCACGGTCACCCAGCTCCGCCCGGCCGAGGACGTCGCGTGAGCGCATCGCCCGACACCGCGCCCGCCGTGGACGACGGCGACCGGGTCCAGCCGCTCGAGTCGCCGCTCGCGTTCGCGCGACGCCGGTTCGACGGGCGGTTCCAGATCGACGCCTTCGGCGGCGACGCGCAGCTCATGGACCTCGCCGGGCTCGTCATCGCACTCGGTGTGCGCGTCGAGATCGAGCACGCCGAGCGCCTTCCACGCATCGGCGGCGCGCTCCTCGTCGCCAACCGCGGGCTCGGGATCGTCGAGCCCGCCGCCCTCGCCATGGCCGTCCGGCTCGCGGTCGGTCGACGGCTGCGCGTCATCGGCGTTCCCGACGCCCCCGTCCTCGGCGACATGCTGCGCAAGATCGGCGCCATCGGTTACCGCTCCGACGACGTGGCCGCGCTGTTGCGGGCCGGCCACCTGGCGGCGGCGCCGCTGGCGTCGACGTGGCTCAGTTCCGGGGCCGGGGCGCCGCCGCGCGAGCTCCTCGCCGCCATCCTCGGCTACCCGGTGGTGCCGGCGGTCGTGCTGCCCGGCGGTCCGGGCCCGCTCCCCATCCGGCCCTGGCGCGTCGTC
>DATFPZ010000201.1:0-2327 GCA_035264545.1 Acidimicrobiia bacterium | reverse complement strand
CCAATGTGACGCCTTGCGGCTCGGGTCGGACGCCGTCGACGCGGTCGGGCAGCGCGGCGCGCGCGGTGACGGTCCCGTCGTCGGCGACTCGCACCGCCGCAGGCAGCGCGGGGTTCCCAGTCACACCGAGGTCGTAGACGGTCCAAGCCGCCTCGTCGTCGGCCACGACGCGCGTCGCGCTCGGCGCCGGTGGGCCGCCGGCGGCGGCCTCCGAGACGACGTCGGTGGGAAGCGTGACGTCGGTGGTCGACCCGGTGGCGAGCTCGTCGCGGGTCAGCCGGCCGGGTCCGCTCACCAGCCACAGCGCGCCGCGCTGTTCGGCGAGGACCGGCGCGACGCCGGCCGACACGCCGCCCTGGACGGGGATGTTGGTCCGGCCGGCGAGCGCGTTGCGGGTGGCGTCGACGACGCCGACGCGACCGGTCGTCGGGTCGTAGAGGTACACCGTGCCCGGGCCGCCGAGCACGGCGCCGAAGCCCTGGAACCCGACGTCGCGCGGGTCGGACAGCGTGGCGGCGTCGAGGCGCACGGTCGTCGCCCCGAAGAGCCACAGCCCGGCTGCGCTCTGCGGTCCCGGCCGTGCCGGTCGGACGCGAATCGGATTCGGTCCGCCTCCGTCGTCCGAGCGAACGTGACGAACAACGAGCCCGATCCCGGTACCGATCGCCGCGCAGGCGACCAGGATCCACACGGTTGCGAGGGCACTCCGTGGGCGGCGGCCGCGATCTTCCATCGCAATCACTCCTGGCGCCGTCGCAAGCTCCGGCTCTGCTACTCAGTCGCGGTCGCAAGCTCCCGCTCTGCAACGACAGTCGGCAAAGCCGCTGCCGTTGCGGGCGACGGCCGACAAAGCCGCCATCGCCGCGTGCAGCCTCTCACCCGCGCCGAGCCTGTCAGACGCGCTGCTCGAGCTCCTCGAACTCCTCGACCGTCATCAGCACGGCCCGGGCCTTGGAGCCCTCGGACGGCCCGACGACACCCCGCCGCTCGAGGAGGTCCATGAGGCGGCCGGCGCGAGAGAACCCGACGCGCAGCTTGCGCTGGAGCATGCTGGTCGACCCGAGCCCGCTCCGCACGACCAGCTCCATGGCCTCGGCGAGGAGCTCGTCGTCCTCGTCGACCTCGGCGCCGGCGCGCCCGCCGGCGGCGTCCTCACCCGCGATCCCCTCGACGTAGTCCGGCTCCGGCACCTGCCGTCGCCAGTGCGCGACGAGCCGGTGGATGCACTCCTCGTCCACCCACGCGCCCTGGATGCGCTGGGGGCGGCTCGACGACGCGCTGACGAGCAGCATGTCGCCCTGGCCGATCAGCTTGTCGGCGCCGGCCTGGTCGAGGATCACCCGCGAGTCGGCGATGCTCGTCACCGAGAACGCCAGACGGCTCGGGATGTTGGCCTTGATCACGCCCGTGATGACGTCGACCGACGGCCGCTGCGTGGCGATCACGAGGTGGATGCCGACGGCGCGCGCCATCTGCGCGATGCGACACACGCTCGCTTCGACGTCGCGCGCCGCCACCATCATCAAGTCGTTCAGCTCGTCGACGACGACGAGGATGTACGGCAGCCGCTCGAACCCTCGCCCTGTCATCGGATCGGGCTCGTCCGTCGTGGCGAGGTCACCACGATCGAAGGCGGCGTTGTAGCCGGCGATGTCGCGGACACCGGCGTCGGCGAGGAGCTCATAGCGCAGGTCCATCTCGCGCACGGCCCAGTCGAGGGCGTTGGCCGCCTTCTTCGGGTTGGTCACGACCGGAGTGAGCAGGTGCGGCAGATCGTTGTAGCCGCCGAGCTCGACGCGCTTCGGGTCGACGAGGATCAGGCGCACCTGGTCGGGCGTGGCGCGCATGAGGATCGACGAGACGAGCGAGTTGATGCAGCTGGACTTACCCGCACCGGTCGCGCCCGCGATCAGGAGGTGCGGCATCGCGGTGAGATTGAGCATGACCGGCTGCCCGGAGATGTCGCGTCCCAGGGCGACTTCGAGCGGATGCGCAGCCTGCTTCGCGTCCTCCGTCGCGAGGAGATCGCCCAGCGTCACGAGCTGGCGCTGCCGGTTCGGGACCTCGACGCCGATCGCGCTCCGCCCCGGAATCGGAGCGAGGATGCGCACGTCGGGTGACGCCATCGCGTAGGCGATGTCGTGGCTGAGCCCCGTCACCCGGTTCACCTTCACCCCCGACCCGAGCTCGAGCTCGTACCGGGTCACCGTGGGACCGACGGTCATGCCGGAGAGCTTGGCGACGACGCCGAACTCGGCGAGCGTCGCCTCGAGCACCTTGCCGCCCTCCTCGACGAAGCGGCGGTCGATCTCGTGCTTCGTGCCGCG
>DATFPZ010000200.1:0-8502 GCA_035264545.1 Acidimicrobiia bacterium | reverse complement strand
GATCCTCGCCATCGTCGCGTTCTACCTCGTGTACTCGGCGATCCGGAACGCCAACGAGGGCAGCACCGCCGAAGCGTTCACCCACGCCAAGGAGATCATCCGCATCCAGGAGCTACTCGGCATCAACCACGAGCAGGTCCTTCAGGAGTGGGCTCTGCACTTCAAGCCGCTCATCGTCGCCTGCAACTACTTCTACGGATCAATGCATTTCGTCGTGACGGCGGGCGTCGGGATCTATCTGTTCCGCAAGTGGAGCGACGACTGGCCGCTGTGGCGCAACACGCTCGCCATCACGACCGGCCTCGCGCTCATCGGGTTCATCCTGTGGCCGCTCATGCCGCCGCGCCTGCTGCCGGACAGCTACGAGTTTGTCGACACTTTGGCGAAGTACCCCACGTTCTGGTCGTTCAACTCGGGCGCGGTGAGCAAGATCTCGAACCAGTTCGCGGCGATGCCCAGCGTGCACTGCGCGTGGGCACTTTGGTGCACGTGCGTGATCGTGCCCCGAGTCCGCCGGCGCTGGGTCAAGGTCGCGTTCGTGCTGTATCCCGTGGGCACGGTCACCGTGATCGTCCTCACCGGAAACCACTACATCCTCGACGCGGTCGGTGGCTTCGCCGTCCTCGGCATCGGGTACGCGCTCGCTCGACCGCTGACCCGCGCCGGCCAGGGCCCACCCGTCCCGGTCACCACGTAGTAGCAAGGACCCTCGCATGGACCTGGACCACGTAGCCCTCGCGACGCGCGACGTGCGTGACGCGCTCGACGTCCTCGTCGGCGAGCTCGGCGGGATCGTCTTGTTCGGCGGCAACAGCGTCGGGTTCCGACCCATGCAGCTGCGGCTGGGCGACGCCACCGGGGGCATGAACATCGAGCTCCTCGAGCCCTGGGAAGTCGAACGGAACGACTTCCTCGAGCGCTTCGTCGCCCGCCACGGCGAGGGCCCGCACCACCTCACCTTCAAGGTCGACGATCTCGCGGCGACGCTCGAGCGTGTCCGCACCGCCGGCTACCGCCCCGTCAACATCGACCTCTCCGACCCGGACTGGAAGGAGGCGTTCCTCCATCCCCGGGAGGCACACGGCACGGTCGTGCAGCTCGCCGAGTCTCACGGGGACTGGGGCACGCTGGCGGAGCAGATCGCCCGCGTCGAGCGGGTCGGCGCCAATGGCCACCCCCGCTGGTGGCCGGACCCGCCCCCGCGGGGCGACCGGGCCGGGTTCCTACGGCGCGTCGTGATCGGCACGCCGTCGCTGCCGGCGACCCTCGGGTTCTTCGCCGGGCTGTTGCAGGGTGACGAGGTGGCCGGGGGCGAGGGCTGGGTCGAGCTCGTATGGGCGGGTGCCGGACGCGTGAAGCTCGAGGACCGACCGGGCCGGCCGCCGGGGGTCGACCGGCTCGAAGCCGACGTGGCCGGCGACGGCCCGCTTGGCGAGCGGACGGTGGCCGGGACCCGCGTCCTGCTCGAGCCGCGCTGACTCTCTGGTCGCTCTTGCTCGCGCAGTGCTCTAGCCCACCATCGTCTCGATTCGGGGCCGGGGGGACCCCGGCCCCGGCCGGAGGTGCCCCTTGCACGCGGTCGCCTGCTTGGGCGGCCGTTAGCCGTCTCGCTCGTCTCTCCGGACGCGACGGCGACGCCGTCCGAGAAGGTAGGCGACGAGCATCCCGAGGAGCGCCGAGACGATGATCACGTAGATGACCCGCGCGTCCCAGTGGAAGAAGAGGAATGAGACCCGAACGTCGTTCCTGTTCTGGACCGCGAAGATGACGAGCACCGTCGCGATGACCAACGCGCCGATCAGCCGCATCTGGTTCTCGCGGGTGGGCGGCCGCCTGTGCGGTCGCTGCGGCTCGTCGGCCATGGCTCGCTCCTTCCGGCCGGCTGACGCTATCTCGCCGCGCCTGCGGCGGCGGCCACCGCAGCCTGCTCGTCCCGGTGCCGGGCGACGAGCCTGCGCACGCCATCACGAACGGCGCGATCGGCCAACGACAGGTACGACTCGCGCGCGGTGATCAGCCCCAGCCGACGCGGCGGGACGTCGCGGAGTGCGACGCGGCGCACTCGCGTGAGCTCGGGCGGGATCGCCGTCTCGGGCAGCACCGACGCGCCGCCGCCGGCCGCCACCATGTCGGCGATCAGCCTGATGCCCTCGACCTCGACCGGAACCGCGATGCTGAGCCCGGTCTCGGTTGCAGCGTCGTCGACCTCGCGCCGCAACGGGTTCCCCACCGGCGGCAGGATCATCGGCAGCTCGGCGAGGCGCGCGAGCGACACCGGTTCCGGCCCGAACTCCGTCGCGTCGCCGGGCACCAGGCCGACCAGCGTCTCGTCGAGGAGGTGCTCGACGTCCAGGCGGGGCGATGTCATCGGCTCGGTCACGACGGCCTGGCCCAGCTCGCCCGCGAGCACCTCCGAGGCGAGCCGTTCGGACGCACCTTCGTTGATGCGGAGCTGCACGCCGGGTGCCTCGGACCGCAGGTCGGCGACCAGCGCCGGGATCATCCAGCGGCTGGCGGTTCCGACGATGCCGAGGCTGGCGTGGCCGGTGCGGAGCCCCTGCAGCATCGACAGGTCGGCTTGCATGGCCTCGATCTCGCGGCGGATGCGGCGGGCCCGCTCGAGGACCACCTCGCCGCACTCTGTCGGCGTGGCGCCTCGCCGGCCTCGCACGAGCAGGTCGGCGCCGAGCTCCTGCTCGAGCTGGCGGACCTGCTCGGACACGTTCGACTGGACCGTCGACAGCGCGTCGGCGGCGGCGGTGAACGAGCCCTGCTCGGCGATGGCCAGCAAGGTGTCGAGATGCCGAAGTTCCATCGCCATGGCCGTGTTGCCCCCCGGATCTGCCCATCAGAATGCTTGATGGATGCCATCAATCCTAACTGTTGGACAGATTCATGGCCAGAGGTCAGGATGGTGTCAGGACGACTCGGGGGGTCGGTAGCCCCCCACCGGCTCCCCGGAGTCTCCTTCTCGAAGGCCAACTAGCGGAGGTCGGCCTTGGCGGCCGTGGAGACCATCTCCAACTTGATCTTCAGCGGACCCCTGGCGTGGACCACGGACGCGTCCTGTCAGGGCCGTAGCGAGCTGTTCTTCGCTCCCGCCGGTGAGCGACCCGAGGCCCGCGTCCTGCGCGAGAGCCAGGCCCGTTCCGTGTGCATCTCGTGCCCCGTCGTACGGCAGTGCCGCGACTGGGCGCGCGAGCACCGGGAGTACGGCTTCTGGGGCGGTGAGTCGGAGGAAGAGCGCGCCGCCGCCGGGTTCCGCGTCGACATGCCCGTCGGTCGGGTGGCGCGCTACCCGAAGGGCGCAGGCAGCCCCGTACGGCCCCGCGCTCCTCGCGTCGCCTGAGGCGTTCCCAAAGGGCGCCCGCATAGGCTGCCCCGCGTGACCACGGGGGGTCCGGAAGGCGTCGATCTCGAATCGTTGCGCGGCTTCTTCGCCGACCACGTCGCCGGCGCCGACGGGCGAGCACTGTCGGCCGAGCTGATCGCCGGCGGTCGCTCGAACCTCACGTACGGGATCACCGACGGCGAACACGAGTGGGTCCTCCGCCGCCCGCCACTGGGTCACGTGCTCCCGACCGCGCACGACATGGTGCGCGAGTACCAAGTCATCAGCGCGCTGGGTGAGACGAACGTCCCCGTCCCGCGGACGTACGCGCTCTGCGAGGACGAAGACGTGAACGGAGCACCGTTCTACGTGATGGAGCGCGTCCACGGGCGCATCCTCCGCACCGGTGAAGAGTTGGCCGGCCTCACTCCCGACGAGGCCGCGGCATGCTCCCGAGAGCTCGTCGACGTGCTGGCCCGCATCCACGGCGTCGACTACGAAGCCGTCGGCCTCGGCGACTTCGGCCATCCCGACGGGTTCATGGAACGGCAGTTGCGGCGCTGGGGCCAGCAGTGGGAGCGGTCCAAGGCCGAGGAACTCCGCGAGATCGACGACCTGGCGGCGCGGTTGCGCCGGGCGTTGCCGGAGTCGGGACCGCCCACGATCGTGCACGGCGACTACCGGCTCGACAACACGATGCTGGATGCCGACGACGCCGGCCGGGTTGCGGCGGTCCTCGACTGGGAGATGTCGACGCTCGGCGATCCGCTCGCGGACGTCGGGTTGTTCCTTCTCTACTGGGGCCAGTCCGAAGCGCAGATCATCGCCACCGGTCAGGCGATCGACGAGCAAGCGGGCTTCGCGAGCCGTGACGAGATCGTCGAGCTCTACGCCAAGGAGACCGGACGGCCCGTCGACAATCTCGACTTCTACGTCGTCTTCGCGTTCTACAAGCTCGCGATCATCGTGGAGGGGATCGCGGCCCGGTATCGCATGGGGAAGACGCTCGGCGAGGGCTTCGAGCACATGGGCGAGATGGTCAAGAACCTGGTCGGCGAAGCGCTCGAGCAGGCCGACCGGTCTTCGATCCCGGCGCTGCGCGGCTGACCCCGCGCCCGCACGATCACACGTACCGGCTGATGTAGCCGCGGGCGCGGAACACCGCCAGCATCCGCACGACGAACCACACCGACGCGACCGCGAGCACGAACGCGCCGACAGCGGCGATCCCGAGCTCGTCCCACGGCAGAGGATGGCCGTCGAGCACCGCACGTGCCGCGGCAAAGATGTGGGTCAACGGCAGCACGCGGCCGATCGGCTGGAGGATCCCGGGGAGCGCGCTGACCGGGTAGAAGATCCCCGACAGCGGCATGAGCATGGCCAGCAATCCCCAGGCGAGGATCTCGGCGCCCTGGCCGACGCGCAGGATCAGGCCGATCACGATCATGCCCACCGACCAGCCGACCACGAGCAGCAACGCGACGATCGGCACCAACGCGAGGCCGACGTCGGTGATGTTGAACGCGAACAGCCCGAGCGCCACGAGCCCGACGACGGTGACGCCGATCGCCAGCTTGGCCAGACCGAACAGCACCACGCCGGCGGCGTACTCGCCCTCCCGCAGCGGCGTGACGAGCAGGTTCAGCAGGTTGCGCGACCAGGTCTCCTCCATGAAGCCCGTCGCCAAGCTGATCTCGGCCTGGAACACGACGTGGAAGAGCAGGATCCCGGCGAGCAGGAGGCCGGCGCCCTTGGCGCCCGCGCCCGACTGGCGCGCGAAATAGACGCCGATCGCGCCGAAGAGCAACGCGTCGACGACAGGCCACACGACCACGTCGAACCAGCGTTGCGGCGACCGCTGCAGCACGTACGCGTGCCGGCGCGCCACCGCCCGGATCCGCAGCCAGCTCACGCTCCCCTCCTTCTCCGTTGCGCGGGCACGCGCTCCTGGCGCTCCTCGGCCAGGTGCAGGAACACGCCTTCGAGGTCGTCGCGGCCGAAGCGGGCCGCGACGTCGCCGGGGCGACCATCGGCGACGATCGTCCCCTGCGAGATGAACACCACCCGGTCGCAGAGGCGCTCCACCTCGACCATGTTGTGGCTCGTCACGAGCAAGGCCGCGCCGTCCTCGGCACACAGCCGGTTCAGCCCGGTGCGGACCTTCAGCGCGACGTCGGGATCGAGCGAGGCCGTGGGCTCGTCGAGGATCAGCAGCGCCGGGCCGTGCAGCGCCGCCTTCACGATCCCGACCAGCGTCCGCTGGCCCGAGGAGAGCTCGTTGCCCATGGCGTCGCCGAGGTGGGTGATGCCGAACCGCTCGAGCCCGGCGTCGACGTGCGGGGTCGGATCGTGGAGCCCGTAGAGCTTCCCGAACAGGCGCAGGAACTCGCGCACGCGCAGCCGCTCGGGGAGCGGCAGGTAGCCGGCCGCGAAACCGACGTGCGCGGCGGCCGCGCTGCGGTGACGAGGCAGCCGGTAGCCCGCGACCTCGACCCAACCCGAGTCCGGTGTGACGACGCCGAGGAGCATGAGCAGCGTCGTCGTCTTGCCGGCGCCGTTGGGCCCGAGGAGCGCGACGCGCTCACCGGCGCCGACCGTCAGGTCGATGCCGTCGACGGCTCGGATGCGCTTGTACTGCTTGACGAGCCCGCGAGCGCGCAGGACGTCGCCGTCGAATGCAGGCATGACGCGAGCATGACAGACGGCTGAGCGCGTCGTCGCGGGGATTTAGGATCCGAAACGTGCGTTGGATGTGGAACGAAGGCGAGCGACGGGTCGTCGAGCCGCCGGACGTCGACGCCATCGCCGCGAGCATCGACCTCGACCCGCCCGTCGAGCATTTGCGGATGGTGTGGGCCATCGGGCTGAACTACCGCGACCACGCCGCAGAGACGGGGGCGCCGATCCCCAGCGAGCCGGTCGTGTTCGTGAAGTCGACCGGCTCGGTCGTCGGCAACGGCGCCGACATCCTGATCCCGCCGCACGTCGCCCAACCCGACTACGAGGGAGAGCTGGCGGTCGTGATCGGACGGCGCGCCCGGGACGTCCCGGCTGACGAGGCGATGGACGTGATCGAGGGCGTCACCTGCGCGCACGACGTCAGCGCCCGGGATCACCAGTTCACGACGGGGCAATGGGTGTGGTCGAAGTCGTTCGACACGTTCTGCCCGCTCGGTCCGGTGCTCGTGACCCCGGACGAGCTCGACCTCGACCACCTCGACATCGAGACGCGCGTCAACGGCGAGGCCCTGCAGTGCTCGAACACGGACCAGCTCGTGTTCCCGGTCCCGGAGCTGATCGCCCACCTCTCGCGCGGGCTCACGCTGGAGCCGGGCGATGTGATCCTCACGGGTACGCCGGGCGGGGTGGGCATGGCCCGCAGCCCGCAGCGCTGGCTCGAGGACGGCGACGTCGTGGAGATCACGATCGGCGGGATCGGTACATTGCGGAACCGGGTCATCCGGCGATAGCCAGAGCGGCGAACCGACCGGAGACCGAGGAGGGACCGTGGGCTCTGACCTGCACGAGACGGCGCGGCGGCTGCGCAACCTCGTCGAGCCGATCGCAGCGGGCGTGTACTTCGCGCCCGAGGCCCAACAGCGCTACGAGGCGCAAGGGCTCAACTACTTCGAGGGGTACTTCTGCAGCCGCGGGGCGTGCCTGGGGAAGGCGCCGTGGAGCGTGATCACGGCCGCGTTCGGCGCGTTCAAGCCCGCGGTCGTCCAGCAGGCCGTCACCGGCGGGTGGTCGAAGACGGAACCCGAGCCCATGCTGGCCGCCCGGCGGGACGGCGCCACGGATCAGCTGAACCGCTTGCTCGGCGAGCCCGGCCCCGAGGTGAAGCAGGCGACCGAGATCCTCTTCTCGCTCACGGACGGCGTCGACCCGTCCGGCCGCACGCTCTACTCCGGGCTCTCGGTGCTCCCGGTGCCCGACACCCCGATGGGGCAGTTGTGGCGCGCCGCCGACCTCGTGCGCGAGCACCGCGGCGACGGCCACATCGCGGCATGGATCTCACGCACCGACTCGTGCGAGATCACGGTCCTCACCGAGCTGACCTGGGGCCTGCAGCCCGGTGCGTACGTCTTCACCCGGGGTTGGAACGCCGAGGAGGTCGACGCCGCCCGCGCCCGCCTCCAGGACCGGGGCCTGCTCGACGGCGACGGCCAGCTCACCGAGGCCGGGCGCGCCTTCCGCGCCGACATCGAGCACCACACCGACCTCGCCGAGCGGGAGGTCATCGACCGGCTCGGCGACCGCGCCGGCGAGCTCTTCTCCCTCATCCAGCCGATGGCGAAGACGATCGTCGAGGGTGGCGGTTATCCCGTCGACTTCAGCCAGCTGCGCGGCACACGCGGCTAGCGCCGACCTGCGCAGCCGTAAGCTCACGTGATGGCAAGCCTCGCGTGGGAACAACGCCCGGAGTTGCGCCGCCCCGTCCTCGTGGCCGGCTTCGAGGGATGGAACGACGCCGCCAGCGCCGCGTCCGAAGCCGCCGGGTGGCTGACCCGCCAGTTCGGCGCCACGAAGATGGCTGCGATGGACCCGGAGGAGCACTTCGACTTCCAGTCCGCCCGCCCCACCGTGGAGCTCGTCGACGGCGTCACCCGTGACCTGACCTGGCCGGCCAACGAGTTCTTCGCCGTGCCCGTCGACGCACGCGACCTGGTCGTGCTGCGCGGCGTCGAGCCCAACCTGCGCTGGCCGTCGTTCTGCCGGGAGGTGCTCGGCGTCGCCGGCGAGACCGGATGCGAGATGGTCGTGACGCTGGGCGCGCTCCTCGCCGACGTCCCGCACACCCGACCCGTGCGCGTCACGGGTGCGACGACCGATCCCGAGCTCATGACGAGCCTTCACCTGCAACGCTCGCGCTACGAAGGGCCGACGGGCATCGTCGGTGTCCTGCACGACACCGCCCGCGCCACCGGCATCGCGTCGGCGTCGTTGTGGGCGCCCGTCCCGCACTACGTGTCGACGCCGCCCAACCCGCTGGCGACTCGCGCGCTCCTCGACCGGCTGGCCCAGTTGCTCGGCACGTCGTTCGAGCTGGGCGACCTCGACGAGCTCTCGCAAGCGTGGCAGACGCGCGTGGACGAGGTCGTGTCACAGGACGACGACGTCCGCTCCTACGTCGGACAGCTCGAGGAGCGGTATGACACCGAGGCCGAGAC
>DATFPZ010000199.1:0-16913 GCA_035264545.1 Acidimicrobiia bacterium | reverse complement strand
CGGCCGGCTTCGACGGAATCCCGTGTAGCAGCTACTATTTCTGGGCTTTCGCCGTATGGGTGGGGTGGACCCGGCGGCGATGCTCGACCGGAAATCTTCGCCAACCGACGTCTGCGCAGGCTGCGCCCCCGGGTGCAGAACCATGCAGCACAACCGAGTTGCTCCGCCGGTCCCCGGGCCGGGGGAGCCATTCGCGTGAAGCGGAGACAATCACACATTGCCGAAGGACCCACGTCATGGCCAGCAAGGGCATTCTCGGGCGCAAGCTCGGCATGACACAGGTCTGGGACGCCGAGAACCGGGTCGTGCCGGTGACGGTGATCCAGGCCGGGCCCTGTCGCGTCGTGCAGCTGAAGACGCCCGAGCGTGACGGCTATGCCGCGGTGCAGCTGGCGTTCGGCGACACCAAGCCGGCCCGCCTCACGAAGCCCGAGCTCGGGCACCTGACCGCCGCCGACGCGGCCCCGGCCAAGCACCTCGCCGAGCTGCGGGTCGACGATTTGTCCGGCTTCGAGGTCGGGCAGGTACTCGCGGCCGACGTGTTCGCCGCCGGCGAGCGGGTCGACGTCACCGGCATCAGCAAGGGCAAGGGATTCACCGGCGTGATGAAGCGGCACAACTTCCACGGCCAAGGTGCCAGCCACGGCAACCACAAGAAGCACCGCGCCCCCGGCGCCATCGGCGCCTGCGCCACACCCGCTCGCGTCTTCAAGGGCATGGGCATGCCCGGCCAGCACGGCAACTCGCGCGTCACCACGCTCAACCTCGAAGTCGTCGAAGGCGACTCCGAGCGTGGGCTCCTCCTCCTCAAAGGATCCGTCCCCGGCCCGAGCGGCAGCGTCGTGTTCGTACGCGACGCCGTGAAGGCTGACGCCGGCCGCGAGCGAGCGCACCAATGAAGGTCGACGTCACGACCGTGCACGGCGCGAAGGCGGGCAGCGTCGACCTGCCCGACGACAAGTTCGGCATCACGCCGAACCGTTCGGTCCTGCACCAGGTGGTCACCGCCCAGCTCGCCGCGGCCCGATCCGGCACCCACAGCACCAAGACCCGCGCCGCGGTCAAGGGCGGCGGTGCGAAGCCGTGGCGCCAGAAGGGCACCGGCCGGGCGCGTCACGGCTCGATCCGCTCGCCGCAATGGCGAGGAGGGGGCGTCGCCCACGGCCCGCTTCCCCGCAGCCATGCACAACGCACGCCGAAGAAGATGGTCAAGCTCGCGTTGCACTCGGCCCTCTCGGACCGCGCCGCCGACCAACGCGTCATGGTCGTCGACGATTGGGGCATCGACGAGCCCAGCACCAAGCGGGCGATCGCGATCCTCGACGAGCTCGGTCTGCGCAAGCCCGGCGAGCGCGACCCCCGCACGCTCCTCGTGCTCGACCGCCGCGAGGTCGCGACGTGGAAATCGTTCCGCAACCTCGGCGCCCGGGTCCGGATCGTGCTCCCCGAGGAGCTGAACGCGTACGACGTGCTCGTGAGCGACTGGCTCGTCTTCAGCCAGGCGACCCTCGACGCCTTCCTCAACCGAGGGGGTGCCAAGTGAGCTCGCGCAACCCCCGCGACATCATCATCCGGCCCGTCGTCTCGGAGAAGTCGTACGCCGCCTACGACGCGAACGTGTACACGTTCCTCGTCGCGCCCGACGCCAACAAGATCGAGATCAAGCAGGCGGTCGAGGCGATCTTCAGCGTGAAGGTCACCAACGTCAACACGGTCAACCGCAAGGGCAAGCGTAAGCGGAACCGCCGGACGGGCGACTGGGGCAAGCGGGCCGACCAGCGGCGAGCGATCGTGTCCCTCGCCGAGGGCGACTCCATCGAGATCTTCGGGAGCTGACGATGCCCATCCGCAAGCGCAAGCCGACCAGCCCGGGCCGCCGGTTCCAGACCGTCTCCGACTTCGCCGAGGTCAGCAAGGGGAAGCCCGAGAAGTCGCTCACGAAGTCGAAGAAGCGGTCGTCGGGTCGCAACGTGTACGGCCGTATGACGTCGCGCCACCGCGGCGGCGGGCACAAGCAGAAGTACCGCGAGATCGACTTCAAGCGCGCAAAGGACGGCGTGCCGGCGAAGGTCGCCGCCATCGAATACGACCCCAACCGCAATGCACGGATCGCGCTGTTGCACTACCGCGACGGCGAGAAGCGCTACATCGTCGCTCCGACCGGTGTCGCCGTCGGCGACCTGCTCAGCAGCGGCCAGGGCTCGGAGATCCGGCCCGGCAACGCCTTGCCGTTGCGCTACATCCCGGTCGGCACGACCGTGCACAACATCGAGCTCAAGCCGGGCGCGGGCGGCAAGCTCGCTCGCGGCGCCGGCGCCGCCGTGCAGCTCGTGGCCAAGGAGGGCAACTTCGCCACGCTGCGCCTCCCGTCGACCGAGATGCGCCGGGTGGCGATCGACTGTCGTGCCACCGTCGGCCAGGTCGGCAACGTCGAGGCGGGGCTCGTCCAGCTGGGCAAGGCCGGTCGGAGCCGCTGGAAGGGCCGGCGCCCGCACACGCGCGGCGTCGCGATGAACCCGGTCGACCACCCGCTCGGCGGCGGCGAGGGCAAGAGCTCGGGGGGACGTCACCCCGTCACACCGTGGGGCAAGCCGGAGGGCCGCACGCGCCGCAAGGACAAGCCGTCCGACAAGCTCATCATCCGACGCCGGCGTCGCCGCCGTGGCTCCCGGGGGAGGTAAGCGATGCCGCGCAGCTTGAAGAAGGGGCCGTTCGTCGACGACCACCTGCGCATCAAGGTCGAGGCTATGAACGCGTCCGGTGACCGGAGGGTCATCAAGACGTGGTCGCGTCGCTCGACGGTCACGCCGGAGATGGTGGGTCACACGATCGCGGTCCATGACGGCCGAAAGCACGTGCCCGTGTACATCACGGAGGCGATGGTCGGGCACAAGCTCGGCGAGTTCGCGCCGACGCGCACGTTCCGCGTCCACGCCGGCGCCGAGCGCTCGGCACGGAGACCACCCGGTGCCTGAGACCCGCGCATCGTTGCGCCACCTCCGCACCTCGCCCACCAAGGTCCGCGAGGTCCTCGGCCTGATCCGGGGACGCGAGATCGACGACGCCCGCGAGCGACTGCGGTTCTCGACGCGCGGCCCGGCCGGCGAGGTGCTCAAGCTGCTCGATTCGGCGGTCGCCAACGCCGAGACCAACCAGAGCCTGCCCGAGGACGAGCTGTTCGTCGCCCGCGCCTACGCCGACGAAGGGCCGACGCTGAAGCGGTGGCGCCCGCGCGCCCGTGGCCGAGGCACCCGCATCCGCAAGCGGACGTCCCACGTGACCATCGTGCTGTCGCGATTCTCCGACGACGAGCTCGAGCGCCGGCGCGACCGCGAGGTGGCCACGGGGCCGACCCGCCGCCTGCGCCGCCCGACCCGGCGCCGCCGGGTGCGCGAGGTCGAGGAGGACCTCGAAGACCTCGAGGAAGAGGGGCACGAACACGAGCACGAAGAGGAGCTCGGCGAGGAGTTCGAGGAGGGCGGCGAGGACGTCGCTCTCGCTGACGTCCCCGATGTCGACGACGTCGACGCCCAGCCGCTCGGGGCCGGCGAGGATACGCCGGCAAAGACGGCGCCGGCGAAGAAGAAGGCGCCGGCGACCAAGAAACCGACGAAGAAGGCGACGACCGCCAAGAAGACGACCGCCAAGAAGCCGCAGAAGCCGACGAAGAAGACGACAAAGAAGAAGAAGGACGACTGATGGGCCAGAAGGTCAATCCCTATGGATTCCGTCTCGGGATCACTACCGACTGGAAGTCGCGCTGGTTCGCCGACAAGGCGGAGTACAAGGAGTCGCTGGTCGAGGACTGGAAGATCCGCGACTACCTGCGCCGCCAGCTGCCGCACGCCGCCGTGAGCCGTGTCGAGATCGAGCGGACGCGCGACCGCTTGCGGGTCGACGTGTATACGGCCCGGCCCGGCATCGTGATCGGGCGCCGCGGCGCCGAGGCCGACCGGCTTCGGGCCGGCCTGCTCCAGATCACCGGCAACCCGAAGATCCACTTCAACATCCAGGAGATCAAGCAGCCGGAGCTCGACGCCACGCTCATCGCCCAGGGCGTCGCCGACCAGCTTGCGGGGCGGGTGTCGTTCCGCCGGGCGATGAAGCGCGCCGTGCAGACGGCGATGAAGGCGGGGGCGCAGGGCATCCGGGTGCAGTGCGGCGGACGCCTCGGCGGGGCCGAGATGAGCCGCAAGGAGTGGTACCGCGAAGGCCGGGTGCCGCTGCACACCCTGCGGGCCGACATCGACTACGGCCAGGCCGAGGCCCGCACCACGTTCGGGCGCATCGGCGTGAAGGTCTGGATCTACAAGGGCGACATCCTGCCCTACAAGTCGGCGGCCGAGGACAAGATCGCCAAGGAGGCGGCCATGGCCGTCGGCGAGACCGCCGGCCAGGCCCCGAGCGGCCGGCGCGTCATCAGCGCCGGCGGCGGGCGGCGGCGCCCCGCCGAGGAGGCGGTGCCGGTCGAGGCTGCGCCCGACGAGGAAGTGCCGGCCGAGGAAGCCAAGCCGCTGGTCAAGGAAGCCGACCCGGCCCTCGAGGCGCTGCTCGCAGAAGAAGAGGAGATCGAGCGCCGCACCCGTCGCGAGCACCACGAGGCGCCGAAGTTCCACGGCGACGAGGAGTAGGAACGCCGCCCATGCTGATGCCGAAGAAGGTCCGCCATCGCAAGGCCCAGCGCGGCCGTCTCTCGGGGACGGCCAAGGGTGGCACGCGGGTGCACTTCGGCGACTACGGCATCCAGGCGCTCGAACCGGGCTGGATCACGAACCGCCAGATCGAGGCGGCCCGAATCGCCATGACCCGCTACATCAAGCGGGGCGGCAAGGTGTGGATCAACATCTTCCCGGACAAGCCCGTCACGCAGAAGCCGGCCGAGACCCGCATGGGCTCGGGGAAGGGCAACCCCGAGCACTGGGTCGCAGTGGTCAAGCCCGGCCGGGTGATGTTCGAGCTGTCGGGCGTACCCGAGGACGTCGCCCGCGACGCCATGCGGCTCGCCATGCACAAGCTGCCGATCAAGACGCGTTTCGTGTTGCGCCAGGAGGAGGCATGACCAGGGCGAGGGAGCTGCGCGAGTTCAACGAGGTCGAGCTCGAGCACCGGTTGTCCGAAGCGAAGGAGGAGCTGTTCAACCTGCGGTTCCAGAACGCGACCGGGCAGCTCGACAACAGCGCGCGCCTCGGCCAGGTGCGCAAGGACATCGCCCGGGTCGAGACGCTGCTGCGCGAGCGCGAGATCGCAGCCGCCGAGGCGCTCGGCACCGAGCAGGAGACGGAAGATGCCTGAGGCGACCGACGAGCGACACAACCCGCGCAAGACGCGTGAGGGCATGGTGGTGTCCACGAAGATGGACAAGACCGTCGTGGTCGCGGTCGTCGATCGGGTCCGTCACCGGCGGTACGGCAAGACGCTGCAACGCACGCGTCGCCTCTACGCGCACGACGAGGCCAACGACGCGCGCGAGGGGGACCGGGTCCGGGTCCAGGAGACGCGTCCCCTGTCTCGCCAGAAGCGCTGGCGGGTGGTCCAGGTCCTCGAGAGGGCGAAGTGATCCAGCAGGAGAGCCGGCTCAGGGTTGCCGACAACTCGGGCGCCCGCGAGGTCCTGTGCATCAAGGTCCTCGGCGGCACCCGGCGGCGCTACGCGGGCATCGGCGACATCTTCGTAGCGACGGTCAAGGAGGCCGTGCCGGGCGCGGCGGTCAAGAAGGGCGAGGTCGTCAAGTGCGTCGTCGTCCGGACCCGCAAGGAGCGCCGGCGCGCCGACGGCAGCTACATCCGGTTCGACGAGAACGCCGCCGTGCTCATCAACGACCAGCTCCAGCCGCGCGGCACCCGCATCTTCGGCCCGGTCGGTCGAGAACTGCGCGACCGCCGGTTCATGCGCATCGTCTCTCTCGCCCCGGAGGTCCTCTGATGAAGATGAAGGACACGAAGGTGCACCTGAAGCTCCGCAAAGGCGATCGAGTCCGCGTGCTGACGGGCAAGGACATCGGGAAAGAAGGCGCCATCACTCGCGTGCTCCCGGACTCGAACCGCGTCATCGTCGACGGCGTCAACGTCGCGAAGAAGCACCAGCGCCAGAGCCGGGCCACGATGCAGGCCGGCATCATCGACAAGGACATGCCGATCAACGCCGCCAACGTTGCCATCCTCTGCGACAAGTGCGGTCCGACGCGCATCGGCTACCGGTTCGACGACGACGGCAAGAAGATCCGCGTCTGCAAGAAGTGCGGAGGCGATCTCTGATGGCACAGGCGACCCAAGAGGCCCCGCGCCTCAAGCAGCGCTACGAGTCCGATGTGCGCCCGCAGCTGCAGCGCGAGCTCGGCCTCCGCAACGTCATGGAGGTGCCGCGCCTCGAGAAGATCGTGCTCAACTGCGGCGTCGGCCTCGCCACCCAGCAGCAATCGCTGCTCGACGGGGCCGTGACCGACCTGACCGTGATCACCGGCCAGAAGCCGCTCGTCACCCGGGCGAAGAAGTCGATCGCCGGCTTCAAGCTCCGGGCCGGGAACCCCATCGGCGCCAAGGTCACGCTGCGCGGGGCGCGCATGTGGGAGTTCTACGACCGGCTCGTGAGCCTGGCCATCCCCCGCATCCGCGACTTCCGGGGGATGGAGCCGAGCTCGTTCGACGGGCGCGGCAACTACACGTTCGGCGTCACCGAGCAGCTGATCTTCCCCGAGATCGATTACGACAGCATCGACACGGTCCGAGGCATGGACATCACGATTGTCACGACCGCCAACTCCGACGACGAAGGCCGGGCGCTGCTCAGCGCGCTCGGCTTCCCGTTCCGTCGCGAGAGCGAACGCCAGAGCGAGGGGTAGTCCATTGGCGAAGAAGGCGTTGATCCAGAAGCAGCAACGGAAGCCCAAGTTCAAGGTGCGGGCCTACACCCGGTGCCGCCGGTGCGGCCGGTCGCGGGCCGTGTACCGCAGCTTCGGGCTGTGCCGCATCTGTCTGCGCGACATGGCCCACAACGGTGAGGTCCCCGGCCTCACCAAGGCGTCGTGGTGATCGTATGACGATGACCGATCCCGTCGCCGACATGCTCACCCGGATCCGCAACGCCAACGTCGCGTTCCACGACGACGTCGTGATGCCGTCGTCGAAGCTGAAGGTGGCGCTGGCGAAGATCCTCGAGCAGGAGGGGTACATCTCGGGTTCGAGCATCGAGGACGACTCGTCGTATCCACGGCCGCGTCTGCGGATCGCGATGAAGTACACGCCTGATCGCAAGCGCACGATCTCGGGATTGCGGCGCGTGTCCAAGCCCGGCCTGCGGGTGTACACGCCGGCCGACAAGCTCCCGCGAGTGCTCGGCGGCATGGGCATCGCCATCCTGTCCACCAACCAGGGCCTCATGACCGACCGCGAGGCGCGCGAGCGCCACGTCGGCGGCGAGGTCCTGTGCCAGGTCTGGTAGCGGAGCCGTCATGTCACGAGTCGGGAAAGAGCCGATCACGATTCCGTCCGGGGTCGAGGTCGACCTCGAGGGTCGTCGGGTCGTCGTGAAGGGACCGAACGGAACGCTCGCCCACCAGTCACCCGAGACGATCACCGTCAGCCGCGACGGCGACATGCTGGTCGTCACTCGGCCGGACGACGAGCGCGAGAACCGTGCGCTGCACGGCCTGACCCGGTCGCTGGTGCAGAACATGGTCGTGGGCGTGTCGCAGGGGTTCAGTCGCGAGCTCGAGATCGTCGGCGTCGGCTACCGGGCGCAGGCCCAGGGCCCGTCGAAGCTCGAGCTCCAGGTCGGGTTCTCGCACCCCATTCGGTTCGAGGCGCCCGAGGGCGTGACGTTCGAGGTGCCCCAGCCCACCCGTATCGTGGTGCGGGGAGCCGACAAGCAGCTCGTCGGCCAGGTGGCGGCTGACGTCCGCAAGTGCCGCCCGCCCGAGCCGTACAAGGGCAAGGGCATCCGGTACGCCGACGAGCACGTGCAGCGCAAGGCCGGCAAGTCCGCGAAGTAGGACCAGTAGGCGAGATGACCAACAGCAAACGCGAAGCTCGAATCCGGCGTCATCGCCGGGTTCGTAAGAAGATCCGGGGCACGCCGGAGCGGCCGCGCCTGTCGGTGTTCCGCTCGGCGCGCCACATCTACGCCCAGGTGATCGACGACGTGCACGGCCGGACCCTGGCGACGGCGTCGACGACGGAGTCCGGGTTGCGCTCGGGTCGTGGCGGGACGGTCGACGCCGCCAAGTCCGTGGGCAAGCTCGTGGGCGAGCGGGCCAAGGCGGCCGGGATCTCGAGCGTCGTGTTCGACCGGGGCGGGTTCAAGTTCCACGGCCGGGTCGCCGGTCTGGCCGCAGGCGCGCGTGAAGCAGGACTGGAGCTCTGATGGCGGAAGGGCAACTCGAGGAGCGGGTGATCGCGATCAACCGCGTCGCCAAGGTCGTGAAGGGCGGCCGGCGGTTCTCGTTCACCGCGCTCGTCGTCGTGGGCGACGGCAACGGCAACGTGGGTCTGGGCTACGGGAAGGCCAAGGAGGTGCCCGCCGCCATCCAGAAGGGTATGGAGGAGGCACGCAAGACCCTCTTCCCGGTCGCGCTGGCGGGCACGACGATCACGCACCAGACCGTCGGCGTGCACGACGCCGCCCGCGTCCTGCTGAAGCCGGCCGCGCCCGGTACGGGCGTGATCGCCGGCGGCGCGGCGCGGGCGATCCTCGAGGCGGCCGGCGTGGGAGACGTGCTGGCGAAGTCGCTCGGGTCGGCCAACGCGATCAACGTGTCGCGAGCGACGATCGCGGGCCTGCAGGGGCTGTACCGGCCGGATGAGGTCGCCAAGCTGCGCGGGAAGTCGCCCGAAGAGGTGTCCTCGGCCGGGATGCTGCGCGCATACCGCGAGCGGTCCGCGCCGAAAACCGAGGTGACCGAGGTCGCGTGATGGCACAGACCTTGCGGATCACCCAGGTGCGATCGGCCATCGGGATCAAGCCCCGTCAGCGCGGCACCTTGCGCGCCCTCGGCCTCCGCCGCATCAACCACACCGTCGAGCATCCGGACCGGCCCGAGATCCGGGGCATGGTCGGCACCGTGCCGCACCTCGTGAAGGTGGAAGAGACATGACGATCAAACCCCACGACCTCCACCCCGCCCCCGGCGCCCGCACCCGGGCGCGTCGCGACGGCCGCGGCATCGGCGGACGCGGCGGCAAGACAGCGGGCCGGGGCATGAAGGGCCAACGTGCCCGTGACACGGTCAAGCCCGGCTTCGAAGGCGGTCAGACGCCGCTGACCCGGCGCACGCCGAAGGCCAAGGGATTCACGAACCCGTTCCGGGTCGAGTACGCGGTCGTCAACCTCGACGTGCTCGACGCGTTCGACGCCGATACCGAGGTGGACCCGGGGACGCTCCGGTCGCGCGGTCTGGTCGCCAAGCAGGGCCTCGTGAAGGTGCTCGGGCGCGGCCAGCTCACGAAGGCGCTCACCGTGCGCGCCCATGCGTTCTCCGCCGCCGCCATCCGGGCGATCGAAGGCGCCGGCGGCCGCGCCGAGCGCCTGCCGCTGCCGTTCAATCGGCGTCCCCCCGCCAAGGGGAACGCCCTCACCAACCGATAAGCTCGGCGACCCCGCCGCGAGAGGAGGTCGCGCTCCCCCATGCTCTCCCGCCTGCGGAACATGTTCCGGGTGCCCGACCTGCGCAACAAGATCCTCTTCACGCTGGTCATCATCGGGATCTACCGGATCGGCGCTCACCTGCCGGTCCCGTTCATCGACTTCAACGCGATCAAGGACCTCCAGAAGCAGTCCGAGAACACGGGGGTCGTCGGGTTCCTCGACCTGTTCTCCGGCGGTGCGATCACGAACGTCGCGATCTTCTTCCTCGGGATCATGCCGTACATCACGGCGTCGATCATCATGCAGCTCCTCGGGGTCGTGATCCCGAAGCTCGAGGAGTGGCAGAACGAAGGGCAGGTCGGCCAGAAGAAGATCACCCAGTGGACCCGATACCTCACCGTCGCGCTCGCGCTCGTGCAGTCGACCGGCTTCGTGTTCGCCCTGCACCAGGGCAGCAGCGGGCTGCTCGGGTTCTCCGGCTTCCAGGGCCGCGACCTCATCCCCGGCTTCAACACGCCGCGTGCCGCCCTCATCGTGCTGACGTGGACCGCCGGCACCGCCCTGCTGATGTGGCTGGCCGAGCTCATCACGCAGCGCGGCATCGGCAACGGCATGTCGATCCTGATCTTCGCATCCGTCGTCTCGCGCCTCCCCGCCCAGGGCTCGTCCATCTACAGCGAGGGCAGCAAGTTCCAGTTCTTCACGATCATCGCCATCGGCATCGCGATGATCGTCGGCATCGTGTTCGTCGAATCCGGGCAGCGTCGCATACCAGTGCAGTTCGCCAAACGTGTGGTCGGACGACGAATGTACGGCGGTCAGAGCACCTACATACCGCTGAAGGTGAACCAGTCCGGCGTGATCCCCGTGATCTTTGCCAGCTCGATCCTGTCGTTCCCTGCGCTCATAGCGACCGCGACGCCGTGGGAAGGGCTGCAGGAGTTCATCAACGACAACCTCGTGCAGAACCAGAGCTGGTTCTACATCGGCATGTACACCTTGCTCATCATCTTCTTCGCGTACTTCTACACCGCGATCGCGTTCAATCCCGCGCAACAGGCCGACATCATCCGCAAGCAGGGTGGGTTCATCCCCGGCATCAGACCGGGGCCGCCGACGGAGCGGTACCTCGCGAAGACCTTGAACCGCATCACGCTGCCGGGATCGCTGTTCCTTGCCACGATCGCGATAGCACCGTTACTGGTGTTCGCGTTGTGGGATATCAGACAGTTCCCGTTCGGGGGCACGGCGCTGCTGATCACCGTGGGCGTCGCGCTCGAGACGATGAAGCAGATCGACAGCCAGCTGATGATGCGCAACTACGAGGGTTTCCTCGCGTAATCGGAGTGCGCCGATGAGCCGAGGTCCCCGACTCGTCCTGCTCGGCAAGCAGGGCGCCGGGAAGGGCACGCAAGCCGGCCGTCTCTCCGAGCGGTACGGCATCGAGCACGTCTCGACCGGCGACCTGTTCCGGGCCGCTGCCGCCGTCGGGACGCCCGCCGGTCGCGAGGCCGAGGAGTACATGAATCGGGGCGACCTCGTGCCCGACGAGCTCACGCTCAGGATCGTCGAGGATCGCTTTGCCGAGGACGGCCTGGTCGATCATGGCTTCGTCCTCGATGGCTTCCCGCGCACGCTGCCACAGGCCGAGAAGCTCGAAGAAGCCCTTGACGGGCATCCGCTCGATCTCGTGATCAACCTCGACGTACCCACCGAGATCGTCCTCGATCGGATCGCAGGGCGCCGGGTGTGCGAGAAGTGCGGCACCACCTTCCACGTGAACGCGCCGCCAAAGGACGATTGGACATGCGACGTGTGCGGCGGCGCCGTCGTCCAGCGCGAGGACGACACCGAGGACGCCGTGATGCGCCGGCTCGAGCTCTACGAGGAGGAGACCGTCCCGATCATCGACTTCTACCGAAGGGTCGGAAAGCTCGTGGTGGTGGACGGAACAGGCGACGGCGACGACGTGTTCGCGCGGCTGGTGGCGCAGGTCGACCAGCGTCTCAAGCCACTCCAGACATGATCACCCGCAAGACCCGCGACCAGATCGCGCTCATGCGGCGAGCGGGCAAGGTCGTCGCCGAGATGCACGAGGTCGGCATCCGCGCCGCCAAGCCGGGGGCGACGACCGCCGACGTCGACGAGGCGGCGCGCGAGGTGCTCGACCGTCGCGGGGCGCGCTCCAACTTCCTGGGCTACGGCAACCCGCCGTTCCCCGGCGTCGTGTGCGCCTCCCCGAACGAGGTGATCGTGCACGGGATCCCCTCCGAGGACGTCGTGCTGCACGAGGGCGACATCCTCTCGATCGACTGCGGTGCGATCATCGAAGGCTGGCACGGCGACGCCGCGATCACCGTGCCCGTCGGTGAGATCGACGACGCGTCGAAGCGGCTGCTCGAAGTGACCCGCGCCTCGCTGGAGGCCGCGATCGAGCACGTCACGGCCGACAACCGTCTGGGAGACATCGGCGCCGCCGTGGAGAGCGTCGCCGAGCGGGCCGGGTTCTCGGTGGTGCGGGAGTACGTGGGTCACGGCATTGGGACCGCCATGCACGAGGAGCCCCAGATCCCGAACTACGGGCCGCCCGGCCGAGGGCTGAAGCTCAAGGAGGGCATGGTGCTCGCCATCGAGCCGATGGTGAACGCCGGCGGGCCCGAGACCGAGCTCCTGGCCGACGGCTGGACGGTCGTCACCAAGGACCGGCGCCGGTCGGCCCACTTCGAGCACACGATCGCGGTGTCCGCCAACGGCCCCGAGGTCCTGACGCTCCCCTGGTGACCGGGGTGTCCGGGTAACGCCGGGGCCGAGCCCCCGAATTCTCAAGGGTTCCGGGGGTCGGGTACAATTCTCAGTCGCCCCAGTGGTGCGTCTCATTCGTTTGGCGCGCCCGACCCCCCCGAGCCCCGTAGGCGGTGGAAGCCCTGGCCAAGCCCAAAGACGACACGATCCTGGTGGAGGGAACGGTGGTCGAGCCGTTGCCCAACGCCATGTTCCGGGTCGAGCTCGAGAACGGGCACAAGGTGCTCGCGCACATCTCCGGGAAGATGCGCATGCACTACATCCGGATTCTCCCGGGCGACCGCGTGCAGGTCGAGCTCACGCCCTACGACCTCGGCCGGGGTCGCATCACCTACCGCTACAAGTAACGAAGAGACGAGTAGGGAACGGCACGTGAAGGTCCGCCCCTCGGTGAAGAAGATGTGCGAGAAGTGCAAGGTGATCCGCCGCCACGGCACCGTGCGGGTCATCTGCACCAACCCGCGCCACAAGCAACGGCAAGGCTAGGAGTACAGATGGCCCGCATCGCCGGTGTCGACATCCCCCGCGAGAAGCGCCTCGAGGTGTCGCTCACCTATATCTTCGGCGTCGGCCGCACGACCGCGCGCACCGTCGCCATGGCGACCGACATCTCGCCCGACACGCGCGTCCGCGACCTCACCGACGAGGAGGTCGCCAAGCTGCGCACGTTCATCGACCAGAACGTGAAGGTCGAGGGGGATCTCCGCCGTGAGGTGTCGCAGGACATCAAGCGCAAAATGGAGATCGGCACCTACCAGGGCGTCCGGCACCGGCGTGGGCTCCCGGTGCACGGTCAACGCACCCGCACCAACGCGCGTACCCGCAAGGGCCCGAAGAAGACGGTGGCGGGCAAGAAGCGGGCGAGGAAGTAGCGATGGCGAAACCACCGGCAGGAGGACGACGACCGAGGCGGCGCGAGCGCAAGAACATCGCCTACGGCACCGCGCACATCAAGTCGTCGTTCAACAACACGATCATCTCCATCGCCGACCAGGAAGGGAACGTGATCGCCTGGGCGTCGGCGGGCAACGTCGGCTTCAAGGGCTCCCGGAAGTCCACGCCCTTCGCGGCGCAGCTCGCGGCCGAGACCGCGGCGCGCCGGGCGATGGAGCACGGCGTGCGCAAGGTCGACGTGGTCGTGAAGGGCCCGGGCTCGGGTCGCGAGACCGCCATCAGGTCGATCCAGAACACGGGCATCGAGGTCGTCGGGATCAAGGACGTCACGCCCATCCCGCACAACGGGTGCCGACCGCCGAAGCGGAGGCGAGTCTGATGCGCGGAGCACACGGCGGCCGGCAGCCGAACTGTCCCTACCAACTGAAGCGGAGGCAGGTCTGATGGCGCGCTACACGGGCGCCGTCTGCAAGCTCTGCCGCCGCGAGCGGATGAAGCTGTTCCTCAAGGGTCCGAAGTGCGACACGATGAAGTGCCCCGTCGAGCGCAAGCCGTACCCGCCCGGCCAGCACGGTCGGGGCCGCATCCGTGAGAGCGAGTACCTGCTCCAGCTGCGCGAGAAGCAGAAGGCGCGCCGCATCTACGGGCTCCTCGAGCGCCAGTTCAAGAACCTCTACGAGGAAGCCACGCAATCCGCGGGCATCACCGGCGAGGTCCTGCTCCAGAAGCTCGAGCTGCGGATCGACAACATCGTGTTCCGTGCCAACTTCGCCGCCAGTCGCAATCAGGCCCGCCAGCTCGTCCGCCACGGCCACGTCACCGTGAACGGGAAGCGGGTGACGATCCCGTCCCAGGAGCTCCAGAAGGGCGACGTCGTCGAGATCAAGTCGAAGTCGCGCCAGATGATCGTGCTGCGCCACAACCTCGACACACTCGACCGGGCCGTCCCGGCGTGGCTCGACGTGAGCAGCGCCGACTTCAAGGCCACGGTGCGGGATCTGCCGCTCCGCGAGCAGATCGACGTGCCCGTGCGCGAGCAGCTGATCGTCGAGCTCTACTCCAAGTAGTCCACCGAGTCTTCCGCCACCCACCCCAAAGACCACGAAGAAGTGAGACCGCCATGCTGATCATCCAGCGTCCCGAAGTCGAAGCCGGCGACCCCGAGGGCAACGTCCAGACGTTCACGATCTCGCCGCTCGAACCCGGCTTCGGCCACACCCTGGGCAACTGCCTTCGCCGCACCCTGCTCTCGTCGATCCCCGGCGCGGCCGTGAGCCAGGTCCGCTTCGACGAGGCGCTGCACGAGTTCGACGTGATTCCCGGGGTCAAGGAGGACGTCACCGACCTCATCCTGAACCTCAAGGACCTCGTGCTCCGGTGCGAGTCGGAGGAGCCCGTCACGCTGCGGGTCGACAAGCGCGGCCCCGGCGACGTCACCGCGGGTGACATCCAGACGACGGCGGACGTCGAGGTGCTCAATCCCGAATTGCACCTCGCGACCGTGAACCAGCGGGGCCGGCTCGCGCTGGACCTCACCGTCGAGCAGGGTCGCGGCTACCTGTCGGCGGAGCGCAACAAGCGCACGTCGACGATCGGCGTGATCCCCGTCGACGCGATCTTCTCGCCCGTTCGGCGAGTCGCGTTCTCGGTCGAGCCGACACGCGTGGAGCAGGCGACCAACTACGACAAGCTCAGCCTCGAGATCGAGACCGACGGGTCGATCTCGCCCCGCGACGGCTTGGCGTCGGCCGGTGAGACGCTGCGCAACCTGGTCAGCCTGGTCGCCGACCTCTCGTCGGAGCCCAAGGGCCTCGAGCTCGGTGAGGTGTCGCCGATCACGTCGGCGTCACCGGACCTCGAGCTGCCGATCGAGGAGCTCGACCTGTCCGAGCGGCCCCGCAACTGCCTGAAGCGGGCCCGGGTCGACACGATCGGTCAGCTGGTCCAGAAGTCCGAGGACGACCTGCTCGCCATCACGAACTTCGGTTCGAAGTCGCTCGAAGAGGTGCTGCAGAAGCTCGACGAGCGTGGGCTCTCCCTGCGCGTGAAGGAGTAGGGAGCCCGACCATGCCGGCACCGCGGAAGGGCCCGCGCCTTGGTTCGGGTCCCGCGCACGAGAAGCAGCTGCTGGCGAACCTCGCCGCGCACCTGTTCGAGGCGGGTGCGATTACCACGACCGTCGCCAAGGCCAAGGCGCTGCGGCCGTACGCGGAGAAGCTGATCACGAAGGCGAAGGGCGGGGGCGTGCACGAGCAGCGCCTCGTCGTCGCCCGCATGCACGACAAGCAGGCGGCGCACAAGCTGTTCGCCGAGATCGCCCCCCGCTATGCCGACCGCAACGGCGGGTACCTGCGCATCCTCAAGCTCGGTCCGCGCGCCGGCGACGCCGCCCCCATGGCCCGCATCGAACTGGTGTAGCCCTGCTTTTGGCGTCGCTGACCTCGAACTTTTCGCGGTGAGCGACGCCAAAACGACGGAGGGCGAAACGTGACCCTCTTCGAAAGGGACGAAGGTCCGGCGAGAGTGAAGCTCGTCGTCGCCTACGACGGCACCGGGTTCCACGGGTGGGCCGAGCAGCCCGAGGTTCGCACGGTCGAGGGAGTGCTCACCAGGGCGCTCGAGCGGTTCCTGCGCCACCCGCCGCAGCGCCTGACGTGCGCCGGCCGCACCGACGCCGGCGTGCACGCCTGGGGTCAGGTCGTGAGCTTCGACGCCGATCCCGGCATCGACCCGTGGCGGTTGCAGTCCGCCGTGAACGGTGCGCTCGCGCCCGAGGTGGTCGTGCGCGCCGCCGACGTCGTCGAGCCGGACTTCGACGCCCGCCGCTCGGCGTGCTGGCGGGCCTACCGCTACACGGTCGTGAACCGGCCGGTGAGCGATCCGTTCCTCGCCCGGTACGCGTGGTGGGTGCCCGCGCCGCTCGACGTTCGTGCGCTGCGGCTCGGCGCCGACCCGTTCGTGGGCGAGCACGACTTCGCCGCCTTCTGCCGTCAGGGACCCGAAGGCTCGACCACGACGCGGCGCGTGCTCGAGTCTCGCTGGCACGATCTCGGGGACGGCGTGCTGCGCTACGACATCCGCGCCACCGCGTTCTGCTGGCAGATGGTGCGATCGATCGTCGGCACCCTCGTCGACGTCGGGACGGGCAAGAAGCGTCCCGGCGAACTCATGGGCATCCTCCGCTCCAAGAACCGTGCTCACGCCGGCCAGCCCGCGCCGCCCGAGGGCCTTTGCCTGTGGGAGGTCGGGTACACCTGACCTTTCTCGGCCGCCGGGCCGACGCGGCGGTACGGTCTTCGCATGCCGAGGCGCGGATCCGCGCTCGATCCGGAGCTCGCCAAGTACCGCGAGATGTGGGTCGACGAGCTCGGCGGCGCTGCGCTCTACCGGGCGCTCGCCGAGCACGCCGACGAGCATCGCCGCCCGATCTTCCTCTCGCTGGCCGAGGCCGAGGAGCGGCACGCGGCCCACTGGGCCGAGCGGATGCGCCAAGGCGGTATCACCGACCTCAAGGCGCCGCGACTCCCGTTCCGCATCCGGGTGCTGCGCCGGCTGGCCGGACTGCTCGGCACCGAGGCGGTCCTCCCGATCGTGCTGCGCGCCGAGGCGGCCGACGCCGACAAGTACCGCGCCGTGGC
>DATFPZ010000198.1:0-5794 GCA_035264545.1 Acidimicrobiia bacterium | reverse complement strand
ACCTGCCACGCCACGAACGCGAGCACGACACCGACGGCGAGATAGATGAGGAAGCTGCGGCGAAGCTTGGTCACGGCCACTCCCGGCGGGGACGCGGGCCAGGGTACTGCCCTCGTGCCATCACCCGGTCAGCGCGCCGGTGAACTCGTAGACCGCGGGCAGGTTGCGGTACCGCTCGCCGATGTCGAGCCCGTAGCCGACGACGAAGTCGGGAGGGATCCGGAACCCGACGTAGCGCAGGTCGAGATCGCTGTGCTGCAGGCCTTCCTTCAACAGCAGCGCGCACACCTCCAGCGAGGCCGGCCCGCGCGCGGCCAGGTTCTTCCGCAGGTACGAAAGCGTGAGGCCGGAGTCGACGATGTCCTCGACGATCAGCACGTGGCGGCCACCGAGGTCGATCTCGAGGTCCTTCTCGATGCGGACGACGCCGCTCGTGCGCGTGGCCGACCCGTAGGACGAGACGGCCATGAAGTCGAACTCGACGGGCAGGTCGATGCTGCGGGACAGGTCGCTCATGAACACGAACGCGCCCTTGAGCACCCCGACGAGCAACGGAGGATGGTCCGCGTAGTCGGACGTGATCTCCTTGCCGAGCTCGGCGACGCGCTGCTGCAGCTCCTCGGCGCCGACCACAACCCGCCCGAGATGCGCGTCTTCCACCGGCTCCCCTGTCCTGCCTCGCCCTGTGAGCTCGCGGGTCACGCTACTCAAATTGGCCGTGCTTCACGGCGTGCAACACGCCGGCACTGCGCTGCACCCGCCGCCCGCCGGCGAGGTCGACCGCTCGCCGTTCACCGCGCGCGACGGCGAGGACGGCGTCGACCTCGTCGAGCGCGGGCGGCGGCGGGCCCAGCCAGCATCGGACCGAACGCCGCGCCAGCGGGTCGGGGAGCGCGGCGAGATCGCGCGCCCGGGCCCCGCCCTCGCCCGGCCACGCCGCACGGGCGAGCGCGTCGAGGAAGTCGGACTCGGCCCGCAGCACGTCGGCCTGGCGGGTCAGCAGCGGCGTCAGGTCGCGGCCCGCCCCCTGCTCCAGCAAGGGCAGGACCTCGTGTCGGATCCAGTTGCGCCGGAACGCGAGGTCGTCATTCGACGGGTCCTCCCAGGGCGTGAGCTGCCGGCGAGCGCATTCGGCGCGCACGTCGGCCCGCCGAACGCCGAGGAGCGGGCGCACCACGTGCCCGCGGCGGGCCGGCATGCCCGCCAGACCGGCCGAACCGCTCCCACGCAGCAGATTGAGCACGACCGTCTCGGCCTGGTCTTCGGCGGTGTGCGCCACGAGCACCGCCGTCGCGCCGTGCTCCACACGGGCGGCCTCGAGCGCGTCGTACCGCGCCGCCCGCGCTCGCGCTTCGAGGTTGGGTCCCGGCGCCACCGTCACGCGGCGAGCCTCGCATTGCGCGCCCAACCGCGCCGCGGCGTCCGCCACCACGCCTGCCTCGCGGTCGCTGCCCGGACGCAGCCCGTGGTCGACGTGAACCGCGATCGGCGCGAGCCCGCCGTCGACCGCGAGGGCGAGGAGCGCGAGCGAGTCCGCACCGCCCGAGCATCCGACGACGACCGGTGCGGTCACGTCCGGCGGCACCTCGAGCTGGACCGGCGCCGCCACCGTCGTGCTCCTCAGGGCGCGGCGGGTGGGCCGCCCGGCCCGGCACGGGCGTCGAGGAGGACCCCCTGGCGGAGCAACGCGAGGAGCTCGTTCGTGCCCTTGAGCCCGAGCTTCCGTCCGACGCGGCGCAGGCTCGCGTACACGTTGCTGCGACTGATGCCGAGCTGCTGTGCGACCGCGGTGACCGGCGTGCGGGTGGCGAGCGCCTCGAGGAGCTTTCGCTGCTTCGGGGTGAGCTCGCCGACGCGCTGGCGTGCGGCACGGATGCGGGGCGCGGGGCTGGGCGAGGTCGGCGAGTGCTCAAGACGGGTGATGCGCACCCGCGGCTCGGCCGGCGAACCGTCGGGGAGCGCGCCGGTCTTCTCGTAGCGGGCGAGCGCCTCGAGCGACTCGGCCTGCACTTTGCGGCGCAGCTCCCGTTCCGTCGGCGCCGACGGGGAGAGCGTCCGCTCGAGGAGCTCGACGAGCGCGCGAGGGTCGAACGGCTTCGTGACGTACTGCAGCGCGCCCTGGATGCCGCCGCGGAGCCTCGCCTCGGGCTCGTCGGCGGCGGTCACCATGAACACCGGGATCTCCGACAGGTCGCGGCGGCTGCCGGCCTTGAGCTCCTCGAGAACCGCCCAGCCGTCGGTCCCGGGCATGCGTACGTCGAGGAACAGCGCATCGGGAGGCTCACGGCGAACGCTGGCGAGCGCTTCGTCACCGTCGGCAGCGGTCTCGACACGGTGCCCTGCCTGTTCGAGATTGATGCGAACGAGCTCGCGAATGTCAGGTTCGTCGTCGACAACGAGGACCAGGGCCATCGCCGGCAACGTTAGACGTAGATGTCACGCCACGCGGGTGAGCCACTCCGTCGGACGTGCGAGCTCGTCCATCGTCGGGAGGGAGTCGGGGCCCCGCCAGGCGGTGTCGATTGCGTGCGGGCCGCCGACGCGCACGACCTCGGCGACGAACGCTTCCCCGACCTCGTACTGACGGAGCTTCGATTCGAAACCGAGCAGCTTGTACAGGATGCCGGTCACGCCGCGGCTGCGACGGCGTGCCTGGAGCACCCGTGCCATGCGTTCCTGACCGGCGATGTGCACTCGGCCGAGCTCGTTCATGACGCTGTTGCCGTGACCCTCGAGCAGTGACATGAGCGCCTGCACCTTGGCGAGCACGCCGCGCTGCTCACGTGACGCGAAGAGCGCCACGAGTCCGCCGTCGTCGAGCGGGTTGTGGCCTTTGCGGAGCTCGTCGGCGGCGTGCTTCATCGCCTGCACGAGCCGCCCGGGGTCCGGGTCCACGATCGCCAGCGCCTGCTCGACCAGCGACAGGAAATACTGCTTCAGCCACGGGATGGCCGTGAACTGGGCGCGGTGGGTCACCTCGTGGATGGCGATCCAGAGCCGGAAATCGTGCGGCCGGAACGCGTAGCGCTTCTCGAGGGCGAGGATGTTGGCGCCGACGTAGTACACGGCGCCGGTGCCGACGGTCGTGTCGGGATCGTCCGGGACGAGCAGGTCGTACTGGCCGAGCACGCGCTGGGCCATGAACCCGAGGAGCACACCCATCTCTGTGCCCGCCACGCGCCGTCCGATGGGAGCGACGGGACTGCGCGCCATCCGCTCGGCCACGCGCGCGGTGAGGGGATGGAGCAAGCGTCGCATCGACGCGACGTTGGCGTGCACCCACTGCGGACGATCGAGCACGCACGCCGACGCGGTGCCGGGCGCGTGCAGACCGGTGAAATCTCCGACGAGCTGCTCGGCATGGGTGGTCACCGCCGAGAAGTCCGAGTGCAGTGAGCCACCGAGATACGACGCCGCGATCGGCTCTCGCCCGGCGAAACGACGGGCGACGCGCTCGGCGAGGTCCCAGTCGACAGGCTCGGGCGGCGCGGCCGTCTCGGTCTGGGTCACTTGTTGACCGGACGTCCGCGGTACTTGGGTCGCAGCACCCTGATGTAGTACCCCACACCGAGGGCGATCAAGAACAAGATCGCGCCGAGCATGAGAAGCGGGCCGACCCAGTAGAACCACTTGTAGCGGTCGTCGGCGAGCACGGGTCCCGCGCCCGCGGGCACGGCGCTGAGACCGATCACGGCGAGCATCGTGAGTGGAATCGCGGCAAGGCGGGTGAACTTCACAGGCGGCGGCTCCTGGCGTGCTCGGGGTTCGCCGTCATCGTAGAGCGGGCAGCATCACCCGCTCGGGTCGGTGCTCGTCAGATGACCTCGGGGCCGCCGCGGCGCTCTTCCTCGACGGTGATACCGATCGCCTGTGCGATCCGCCTCTTCAGCTCGGGGGGTACCTCGTCTCGGCATTTCGAGGCGACGACCTGGCGCAGCTCGACCTCGAAGTCGAAGCCGTGCGCACACGGGGGGCACTCATCCAGGTGACGGGAGATCGCGCGCCGTCGCCACACCGTCAGCTCACCGTCGAGGTACTGGTAGATGCGAACGATCGCTTCGTCGCAGTCCATCTCTTCCCGCTATCCCCCCGCTGGATCCGCTGCCGGGTGGAGGCCTCGCTCCCCCGCAAATTCCCACAACGCCTTCTGGAGCTGCCTTCTTCCGCGATGCAGCCGGCTCATGACCGTCCCGATCGGCACGTCCATGATCTCTGCGATCTCCTTGTACGAGAAGCCCTCGACGTCGGCGAGGAGGACCGCCATGCGGAACTGCTCGGGGAGCGCCTCCAACGCGTCCTTCACGATCTCGTCGGGGATCGAGTCGAGCACCTCGGCCTCGGGGGTGCGGTCGGCATTGGCCGCTTCGAGCCCGCCCAGCCGGCGGTAGAGGTAGAAGTCCTCGGTGTCGTCGAGGTCGACCTCGTCCGGGCGGCGCTTCTTGGCCCGGTACGTGTTGATGAACGTGTTCGTGAGGATCTTGTAGAGCCACGCCTTGAGGTTCGTACCCTCGCGGAACCCGCCGAAGCCGCGGTACGCGCGGAGGTACGTCTCTTGGACAAGGTCCTCGGCGTCGGAGGGATTGCGGGTCATGCGCAACGCGGCCGAATACAACGCCGACATGTAGGGCATCGCGAGCTCGGCGAACTCCGCCTGGTCGGCCATGCGGCCAGGGTACCGCCGGGCGTCAAATCGACCCGGGCGCAGGCCTCGCGACTAGCTCGGCGTCATCCTCCAGATGGGGCCACGTCGCCGTTGCCGTCCAGGAACATCACGCGCGCCTTGGCGTCCTTGAGGAACGCGACCGCGAGTGCGGACCCGGCCGCGGTGGAGAGGTCCACCGCGGCCGGACCCAGCTTCACCGGAGGCCGAGCTTGCGCGAGCACTCGGGCCATGCGCCCCAGCCCTGGCGAGCGCGAACGCGTTCCGCCACGATGATCTGCTGCTCCCGTGACGCGAGATCAGCGCGGGGTGCGAACGCACCGCCGCCGAACCCTTCCCACGTCGCCTGCAGGAACTGAAGCCCTCCGAAATACCCGTTGCCGGTATTGATCGCCCAGTTCCCGCTGCTCTCGCACTGCGCGAGCCGGTCCCACACGCCCGGCCCGAAACGGCCGTACCGGCAGCCGCCGAGTACGCCGACCACGACGACGAGCACCGCTGCGGCCGCGCCGCGCCGAACCCAGGACTTGATCTGCATCTCGCTCTCCCTCGTCGTGGGCTCCAAGGGAGCCCTCCGTCGGGGAAGGCGACGCGCTCGTAGCGCGAAAGACGCCGGCCGAAGGCCGGCGGGGAAGGCGGCGAAAGACTATTCGCCGACAGAATGGAAGGGAAGCGCCGACCTCGTGATCATCGAGCCCTCAAGGAAGCCCGGGCTTGTCCTGCTAGATCGAGACCTTCCAGATCCCCCGCTCCTCGCCAAAGGGATCGGACAGCGGCTTGAAGACGACGTAGAAGTCACCCATCTGGCCGTCGACAGGAAAGTAGATGTCGCCCGCTTGCTCGCCGCCTCCGACGAGGTCTCCAGCTGGGAGCGTGGGAGCGCTCGCAATCGTCATCTTGATCTGGTTGCCGTTGGGAGTCTGAAGCTTCCAGTCCAAGGGATTCTCTTCGTTGTTGTCGCTGTTGCGGTTGCAGATCTTCACGGACACCTTCAGGTAGCCGTCGTTTTCGAACGAGCTCAGGGTTTGCTCGAAGCTCGCACCGGTGACCGTCGTCGCGAATCCGCCGAGATTGGCGGTCTCTCCGATGTTGCGCTCCTGGTCTTCGTCCTGCCGGCCGGGTCGCCCCTTGAAC
>DATFPZ010000197.1:0-2704 GCA_035264545.1 Acidimicrobiia bacterium | reverse complement strand
CCGCCCCCACGCCGCCATCGGGCCCCAGAAATACAGGAAGATCCACACGAGGAACACGATCCCGCCGAGCACGCCGCCGGCGTCGGAGGCGTCGTAGTTCTCGCCCGTCACGAGCTCGACCAGCCAGAAGAGACCTGCCGTCACGATCGAGAAGAACGAGGAGACGAGGAAGGCGTCGATCACGTACGAAACGAGGCGCGTGATCGGACCGGCGTAATGGCCGGTCAGGCTCGGTTCGGGCTCGGGGTTCTTCCTCCGGGTCATCGTGCGGCCACGAGACGGGCCGGCCCACCTGATGCGGTGCCGCGCGGACGTCGCAAGACGCGGTCGACCCACCGGTTCACGAACTGATCGAGGCCCACGCCGGTGGACCGGGCCGCATCGAGCGTCCTCGTTGCGATGCCCGTCGTGGACTGCATGATCACCCGGCCGATCTCAGTGCGGGCGACGAGATCCTCGATGTCGACGCGGTCGACGACCGCGTTGATGTCCACTCGGTCGACGATTGCGTTTACGTCGATGCGCTGGATGAGCGCGTCGAGGTCGAGGCGCGCGGCCAACTGGTCGATGTCGACCTGGTCGAGCATCGCGTTGAGATCGAGATTCGCGGCGAGCTGGTTGATGTCGACCCGCGCGAGCACCTCGTTGAGATCGACGCGGTCGATGAGCGCTTGCAGGTCGATCCGGTCGAGCACGGCTTGCACGTCGACTCGACGCAGCACGGCGTCGACCGGAACCATCCCGAGCATTCGGTCGATCGCCTTCGGGCGTTGCTCTTCGGCCACGGTCCCATTCTGTCCCCGCTGCCACCCGATCGCGGGTATCCCGGTGGCTAGTCGGGCGCGCCCAGGATCATGCCCGCCCCGACGGTGTTGTTCGTCGTCTCGTCGATCAGGATGAAGCTGCCGGTCGTGCGGTTCCGGCGGTACTCGTCGAAGAACAGCGGCGCGGTGGTTCGCAACGTGATCCGCCCGATCTCGTTGAGTTTGAGCGATTCGGAATCCTCGTCGCGGTGCAGCTCGTTGACGTCGAGCTGGTAGAGGAGCTCGCGGACGAGCGCCCGCGCCGAACGAGTCGTGTGCTTGATCGCCAGCTTGGCGCCGGCGCGCAACTCCGACTGGTCCGTGAGCCAGCACACCATCGCGTCGAGCTCCTGGCCGACACTCGCGTGGTTGTGCGGCCGGCAGATCATGTCGCCCCGACTCACGTCGATGTCGTCGTCGAGGGTCATCGTGACCGACATGGGAGGAAAGGCCTCGTCGACGGGACCGTCGGCGGTGTCGATGGATCGGATCGTCGAGGTGAAGCCGGAGGGGAGCACCACGACGTCGTCGCCGGGCTTGAACACGCCGCCGGCGATCATCCCGGCGTAGCCCCGGTAGTCGTGGTGGGCGTTGCTCTTGGGGCGGATCACGTACTGGACCGGGAACCGGCAGTCGATGAGGTTCCGGTCCGACGCGATGTACACCTCCTCGAGGTGGTGGAGGAGTGACGGCCCGTCGTACCAGGTCATGTTCACCGACCGGTCGACGACGTTGTCGCCGAGCAGCGCCGAGACCGGGATGAAAGTCAGGTCTGTGATGTCGAGGCGGCTCGCCCAGTCGGTGAACTCCTCTTTGATCTCCTCGAACACTGACCGGTCGTAGTCGACGAGGTCCATCTTGTTCACGCACAGGACGAGGTGCGGGATCCGCAGGAGCGACGCGATGAACGCGTGGCGCTTCGACTGCTCGAGGATGCCCTTGCGCGCGTCGATCAGGATCAACGCGAGGTTGGCTGTCGACGCTCCCGTCACCATGTTGCGCGTGTACTGAATGTGGCCCGGGGTGTCGGCGATGATGAACTTCCGCCTCGGAGTCGCGAAGTACCGGTACGCGACGTCGATCGTGATGCCCTGCTCCCGCTCCGCCCGGAGCCCGTCGGTGAGCAGGGCGAGGTCGGTGTACTCGTCGCCGCGCTCGCGGCTCGTGCGCTCGACCGCCTCGAGCTGGTCCTCGAGGATCTGCTTCGAGTCGTAGAGCAGACGGCCGATGAGCGTGCTCTTGCCGTCGTCGACCGATCCGGCGGTCGCCAGCCGCAGAAGCTCCACTAGAAGTAGCCCTCGCCTTTAGGCCCCACCAGAACCGGAGGTTCCGGTGGGGACCCCCGCGCAACAAGCTCGTGGTTCGCTTCCATCTAGAAGTAACCCTCGCGCTTGCGGTCCTCCATCGCCGCCTCGGAGAAGCGGTCGTCGGCGCGCGTCGCTCCTCGCTCGGTGATCCGGGACGCGGCGATCTCGACGACGATCTCGTCGGCGGTGGCGGCGCTCGATTCGACGGCGGCGGTGCAACTCATGTCGCCCACCGTCCGGAACCGCACCATCGCCTCGAACGGCTCCTCGCCGTCCTGCGTCGGGAGGTACGGCCCCATCGCCATGATCATCCCGTCCCGGCGGAACACCTCGCGCCGGTGCGCGTAGTAGATCGAGGGGAGCTCGACACCGTCGGCGGCGATGTATTGCCACACGTCCAGCTCGGTCCAGTTCGACAGCGGGAAGACGCGTAGGTGCTCGCCGGCGCGGTGCCGCCCGTTGTAGAGGTTCCACAGCTCGGGCCGCTGGTTCTTCGGGTCCCACTGTCCGAACTCGTCGCGATGGGAGAACACGCGCTCCTTCGCCCGCGCCTTCTCCTCGTCGCGGCGCCCCCCGCCGAACACGGCGTCGAAG
>DATFPZ010000196.1:0-2313 GCA_035264545.1 Acidimicrobiia bacterium | reverse complement strand
TCGTTGCCGGCGGACGTCGACGTCGGGCGTTGTCGCTGCGCCCTGCACGCGGCGGCGGGCCCGGCTGGCGAGCTGGCGGGTCGCCTCCGGCGAGCGCCCGACGACGGGCGCGATCTCGTCGAAAGGCACGCCGAACATGTCATGGACACGAAGGCGAGCCGCTCGGCCGGGACGAGCATGTCGAGCACCACGAGGAGGGCCATCCCCACCGAATCGGCGAGCAGCGCCTCCTCTTCGGGATCGACGGCGTCCTCGCGCATGACGACCGGGTCGGGGACGCGCGGATCGAGCGCATCCTGGCGACGGGCCTGGCGCGAGCGAAGGACATCCAGGCACAGACGGCCGACCACGGTCGTGAGCCAGCCGTCGAGATTTTCCACCGCGTTGGTGTCCGACCGGCTGAGCCGGAACCAGGCGTCCTGGACGACGTCGTCCGCCTCGCTCGTCGAGCCGAGCATCCGGTAGGCAACGGCCCGCAACCGGGAGCGGTTCGCCTCGAAGCGCTCGGCCAGCCAGTCCTTCTCGTCCATCGGTCACATTCCCTCGTCATATTCGTCATACCAGTGACGAACCGGATCCCCCGGATGTGACAAGGAGATGGACATGAAGATCGCGGTTGCAGGAGGCACGGGCCGGATCGGCCACCACACCGTCGACGTGCTCAGGGAGCGGCGTCACCAGGTGGTGCCGATGTCACGCACGACGGGCGTCGACCTCGTCACGGGCAGTGGCCTCGCCGAGGCACTCATCGGCGTGGAACGGGTGATCGACGCCGCCAGCGGACCGTCGCCCGACCAGCAGGAAGCCACGGACTTTTTCGTGACGGCGACACGAAACCTCCAGACAGCGGGCGCGCAGGCCGGCGTGCAGCGGCTGGTGGCGGTGTCGATCGTCAACACCGACCGCATCACCACCGGGTACGGCGTGGCGAAGATGGCGCACGAGCAGGAGATGCTGGCAGGCCCGATCCCGGCGCAGATCGTGCGCGTCGTGCAGTTCCACGAGTTCGTATCACAGCTCCTCGAGTGGGGTACCCAGGACGGGGTGGCGTACCTGCAGCGGACGCGCCTGCAGCCGGTGGCCGCTCGTGCGGCGGCGGAGGCGCTCGTCGATCTCGCCCTCGCACCGGAGATCTCCAACACTCCGATTCCCGAGATCGCCGGCCCGCAAGAGGAGCAATTCGTCGACCTTGCGGCTCGGTTGGTCGCTCACCGCGGAGACGACCTGCGGGTCGAGGGCATCAGCGATCCGGATTTCCCCGACGCCGAGCTGTACGAGCACGGCGGCCTGCTGCCGGGGTCGCACGCCATCCTCACCGGACCGACCTTCGAAGCGTGGCTCGACGCCACTCTGACCGCTGGGAGCGCGACATGACCAACGAATCCAGTCTCGACATGACGATCATGCTCGCGTACCACGACGCGCTGCGACGCGACCTGAAGCAGATCGCTCGAATGGAGCGGCGCAGCGATGGGTGGGAACTCTTCGAGACGCTCCTGCACGTGCACCACACCGCCGAGGACGACGCGCTGTGGCCCGTCGTGCGCGAGGCGGTCGCCGGCCAGGCCGACGATCTGGCGCTTCTCGACGAGATGGAAGCCGAGCACGCCGCCCTCGGCCCGCTGCTCGAGGCCATCGACGAGGGTCTGGAGCGTGGTGATTCGGCACCGCAGGCACGAACGGAAATGGCCGCCAAGCTGCAGGAGCACCTCTCGCACGAGGAGGACGCCGCGCTGCCGCTGATCGCCACCACCATGACCGTGGAGCAGTGGATGGCCTTCGGTCAGGCGGCGGCCGAGCGGCTGGGGCCGAACATGCCGCAGTACCTGCCGTGGCTCCTCGACGGGGCCGACGAGGACACGACCGCCCGGGTCCTCACGGTGATTCCGCCGCCCGTGCAGGAGATGTACCGGAACGAGTGGCGGCCGGCGTACTCGGCCAAGGACTGGTGGTCCGCCTGAGCCGCGCTCAGACGCGCCCGGTCACGAAAAGCTCGGTGCCGTAGTTGACCGTCATGTGGCGGCCGTGATCGTCGATCACGGCCGCCACCGCGGCGCGCTCCTCGGCGAGCTCGGCCAGCGTGGAGCTCACGAACACGCGGAGACGCTGATCGGGCGTCCGGATCGCTGCAGGGCCCTCCTGCCGTTCGGTCACGAGACGTCGAACGATCTTGGCTATGCCACCGACTGAGCCGCTGTCTGAATCAGGCTCGCAACCTCGTCGGGATGCGAAACCATCCCTACATGACCTGACACGAGTTCTGAGGTAGTGGCGCCCATGCGCTTGGCGAAGAGACGCTCGGCGTCGGGCGGG
>DATFPZ010000195.1:0-5438 GCA_035264545.1 Acidimicrobiia bacterium | reverse complement strand
GCCGGGCGCGCCACCGGCGAGCGCGCGGCGCGCTTTCGCGGCGGCCGGCGACGGCTCCGTCGCGGCGTCCGCGAACGGCGACCGGTAGCGGGCGGCGAACTCCCAGTAATCGACGTAAGCGCGCACCGCCTTCACGCAGTTCGCGAACGTGCGGAACACGGGCAGGCCGCCGTCGAGCAGCCTGAAGTAGAACGTGTCGTCCGTCCCTGGCGGCGCGCCCCAGATCACGAAGATGGGCTTGTCGGTGGTTTTCGCCACCTCGACGAGGTCGCGGGTGAACGGCTCGCTGAACAGCCCCACCGCCCCCGTGATCGGGACGAGGAGCAGGTCGACGTTCGGGTCGGCGACGAGCAGATCGAGGATGCGCCGCCCGCGCGCGTCCGCGACCGGAGGGCCGCCGCAGTCGACCGGATTGGAGACCCGCAGGTACTCGGGGATGAGCCCGTCGTGCAGCGCGCGCTGCGTGTCCCGCGTCAGGGAGGGGATCCGCAGCCCGGCGGCCGAGACCATGTCGGCCATGTGCGCCCCGGTACCGCCCGAGATCGCGTAGATCCCGACGCCGTCACCTCGTGCGGGCTTCGTGCGGGCGAAGGCGGCCGCGGTGTCGAGGAGGTCGTCGAGCCCGTCGGCGCGGGTGATGCCGAACTGACGGAACACGGCCGAGATCACGGCATCGGAGCCGGTGAGGTGGCCCGTGTGCGCCATGGCCATCGACTCGCCCTCGTCGGTGCGCCCGACCTTCACGATCACCATCGGCTTCTTCAACTGGGCGGCGTGATCGGCGGCGAGCATGAGCGTGCGCCCGTCCTTGAACCCTTCGATGTACGCGGCGATCACGCCGACATCCGGTTGATCGGCGAAATAGCCGGCGAAGTCGGCGAACTCGAGGTCGACCTCGTTGCCGGTCGGCGCCCAGTGGGTGAGCCGGATGCCGATCTCCTGCCCCTGGAACACGGGCCGGCCCTGGTGGCCGCTCTGGGTGATGAGCGCGATCGACGGCCCGGTGAGGTCGGCGCGGAACTCTTCGAAGGCGTTGAGGTTCGTGTTGGGACCGAGCAGGTGCACCTCGCCGTCGCGCACGAGGTCGTCGAGGCGGGATTGGAGCTTCGCGCCGTCCTTGCCGGCCTCGGCGAACCCGGCGGCGAAGATCACCGCGAAGGCGGCCTTGCGCTGGAGCACCTCTTCGAACGTGTCGACGGCCTTGCCCGTGAGGATGACGGCGAGGTCGAGATCGCCGGGTACGTCGAACACCGAGGCGTAGCAGCGCTCACCGAGCACGGTCTCGTGGCTCGGGTGCACGGGGTAGAAGGTCGCGCCATGTGCGTCGGCCCAGCCCTTGATCTTGCGGGTCATCGCCGTGTTCGGCTTGCGCGACGACTCCGACGCGCCGATGACGGCGACGGTTCGGGGATGCAGGAACCGGTCGAGGTCGACGTCGCGCAGCGCGAGGGCGCGGCCACTCACATCGACGCGTGGAGAAGCAGACAAGCGGGCTCCGATTGCCGGCGGCCTTCAAGTATGACGTGAGGGTCAGGTTTCCTGCTAGTTCACGACCCGCTGTAGCGTGCCCGCGTCGTGGCCACGCCGCGCACGATCGTCATCGTCGGCGCCTCACTCGCAGGGCTGCGCGCCGCCGAGACCTTGCGTCGCGAGGGCTACCGCGATCGGGTCGTGCTGGTGGGCGCCGAATCCCACCTGCCGTACGACCGTCCGCCGCTGTCGAAGGAGCTGCTGGCGGGAGAGTGGGAGCCGGAGCAGGTCGCCCTGCGCAAGCAGCCCTACGACGACCTCGAGCTCGACCTGCGCCTGGGACGGCGCGCCACCGGTCTCGACGTGTCGGGCCGCGCCATCGAGGTCGACGGCGGCGAAACGCTCCCGTTCGACGGGCTTGTCATCGCCACCGGCGCGCACCCGCGCACGTTGCCCGACACTCCGGCGCTCGAGGGCATCTTCGTGCTCCGGACCATCGACGACTGCCTCGCCATTCGCGCCCGCCTCGAGACCCGGCCGCGCATCGTCGTGATCGGCGCCGGGTTCATCGGCTCGGAGGTAGCAGCGACGTGTCGCGGACGCGGCCTCGACGTCACAGTGCTGGAGATGCTCCCGACGCCGCTGGTCCGGGCCGTGGGCCCGATCGTCGGCGACGCCTGCGGGCGGTTGCAACGCGAACACGGCGTCGACCTGCGCTGCGGCGTGACGGTCGCGGGGTTCGAAGGGCGTGAGCGCGTCGAGCGGGTGCGGCTCGCCGACGGCCGCACGATTGACGCCGACGTGGTGGTCGTCGGCGTCGGGGTCGCGCCGGAGACCGCCTGGCTCGACGGCAGCGGCGTCGCGGTCGACGACGGCGTCGTGTGCGATGCGACGTGCCTCGCCGCGCCGGGGATCGTCGCCGCCGGCGACGTCGCCCGGTGGCCCAACCTGTTGTTCGACGGGGAGAGCATGCGCGTCGAGCACTGGACGAACGCAACCGAGCAGGGCGTCGCGGCCGCCCGCCGGCTGCTCGCCGACGACGCGAGCGACGCCGAGGCGTTCGCGCCGGTGCCGTTCGTGTGGTCGGACCAGTACGACGTGAAGATCCAGGTCGTCGGCTCCATCCGCGGCGACGACGAGGTCGCGCTCGCCGACGGCTCGCTCGACGAGGACCGGTTCGTCGCGCTGTTCGGTCGGGCCGGGCGGCTCGTCGGCGCGCTCGGCTTCAGCCGGCCGCGGATCGTCATGCAGTACCGGCGGATGATCGCCGAGCGCGCCTCGTGGGACGACGCCCTTGCGCGCGCTGCCGGTGGATAGCCGTTGGCGCCCATAGGCGGCGGGCGGCGACGATGGCGCCCGTGCCCCCCCGTGAACGCCTGCTGACGCCGCGCTTTCTCCTCGTCGTCGCGTCCGGCCTCTGCTACTTCATGGCGGTCGGGATGCTGATCCCGGTCGTCCCCCAGTACGTGAAGGGCCCGCTCGCCGGTGGCAACGTGGGCGTGGGCGTGGCGGTGGGCTCGCTGTTCGTCGGTGCGGTCCTGCTCCGGCCGTACGCGGGACGCGTCGGTGATCGGTTCGGGCGGCGGGTCCTCATCATCGGCGGCGCGCTCATCGTTGCCGTCACGACGGCGTTCTACGGCGCCGTGGACGCACTGCCGTACCTGGTGCTGATCCGGCTCCTCAGCGGCATCGGGGAAGCTGCGTTCTTCGTCGGTGCTGCCACGATGATCACCGACCTCGCGCCCGAGCATCGACGGGGCGAGGCGGTCAGCTACTGGTCGGTCGCGGTGTACGGCGGCCTCGCGTTCGGTCCCGCCCTTGGTGAGACTGTCCTCGGGGACCACCGGTTCGTCGCGGCGTGGGCGGTGTCGGCGTTGCTGGCGTTGCTCGCGGCCGTGCTCGGCACGATCACCGTCGAAACCGCCCGGCGGGTCCCGACCGCAGAGCAAGGCAAGCTGCTGCACCGCGCCGCACTCGCTCCGGGCACCGTCCTCTTCCTCGGCCTCATCGGCCTCGCCGGGTTCACCGCGTTCGCCCCCCTCTACGTGCGGGAGCTCGGTCTCGGTGGCGCCGACGGGCTGTTCCTGCTGTATGGCGGGCTGATCCTGTGCGTGCGCATCTTCGGGGCGCGCCTGCCCGACGTCCTCGGCGGGCGCGTCTCGGCGACCATCGCGCTGTCGTGCGGCGCAGCGGGGCTCACGGTCATGGCGGGCTGGCGGAGCGTGGCCGGGCTCGTCGCCGGCACGGCCGTCTTCGCGGCCGGGATGTCGCTGCTGTATCCCGCCCTCATGCTGCTCGCGCTCGCCGCCGTGCCGGACCACGAGCGCGGCTCGGTCGTCGGGACGTTCAGCAGCTTCTTCGATCTCTCGCAGGGCCTGGGCGCGTTGATCCTCGGAGGCGTGGCGGCGCTGGGCGGTTACCGCGGTGCGTTCGCCGGCGGCGCCATCGCCGCCGCGACGGGAGTCGTGCTCCTCCAGGTCAGCGTCGGTTTGCGATCCCGCGGACGGGTCCGACCGACGGGCGCGACCGCAGACCGCGTGCCGGCGTAGGCGCGCGCCGAACTGTGACATCACTGCTCGTCACGAACGACTTCCCACCCAAATTGGGCGGTATCCAGTCGTATCTGTACGAGCTCTGGCGGCGGCTCCCGCCGGAGGAGACGCACGTGCTCACGACGCCGTACCCGGGCGCGGCGGACTGGGACGCGGCGCAGCGCTTCAGCATCGAGCGCGTGCGAGAGCGAGTGCTGCTGCCGAAACCGGGCCTCGCCCCTCGCGTCGACGCCATGGCACGCGAGCGGGGAGCCGACGTGATCTTCGTCGATCCGGTGTTGCCGCTGGGTCTGGTCGGACGCGGCCTGCGTGCCGCGCCTCACGTCTTCGTCGCGCACGGCGCCGAGGTCAACGTGCCGGCGCGCCTGCCCGGCGGCCGGATGCTCGCCCGGCGCGTCCTGCGCGCGGCATCAGGTCTCGTCGCGGCGGGCGCGTACCCGGCGCGGGTGGCCTCACGCGTTGCCGGGGCCGCGCTCCCGACGCTGGTCGTGCCACCCGGCGTCGACCAGAACCGCTTCCGTCCCCTGAGCACAGAGGAACGCGAGACCGCGCGTCGCCGGTTCGGCCTCCCCGCCGACCGCCCCCTCGTGGTGGCGCTCAGCCGGCTCGTTCCGCGCAAGGGCTTCGACGTCCTGATCGACGCCGTCGCCGGCCTCGATCCCGGCGTGCAACTCGCGGTGGGCGGCGCCGGCCGTGACGCCCGGCGCCTCGAGCGCCGCGCCGCAGAGCGCGGGATCACCGGACACTGCACGTTCCTCGGTCGGGTGCCCGAAGCGCTTCTGGCCGACCTGTACGGATGCGCGGACGTTTTCGCCATGCTGTGCCGGGAGCGGTGGGGCGGCTTGGAGGCGGAGGGGTACGGGATCGTGTTCGTCGAGGCGGCGGCGTGCGGCGTGCCGTCGATCGCGGGCCGCAGCGGCGGTTCGCACGAGGCGGTCGTCGACGGCGAGACCGGGTTCGTCGTCGATCCGCACGACACCGGCGGCGTGCGTGCCGCGCTGGATCGGCTGCTCGGGGACGACGCCCTCCGGGAGAGGCTCGGCGCCGCGGCGCGCAAACGCGCGGTCGAAGAGCTGACGTACGACCGGCAGGCGGTGCGGCTGCTGCCTGTCACGCGCGGGGACTTCAGTGCGTTGTCGCCACTTCGCTAACCGGTCGCCTCTGTTGGCGCCGTCGCAAGCTCCGGCTTTGCGGCAACGGTCGGCAAAGCCGCCGTCGCCGCAGTCGCAAGCTCCGGCTCCTGCTCCGGCGGTCGGCAAAGCCGCCGCCTGCGCGGAGGCGTGTAGGGGCGGCCGGTACGCTCGTCGCCGATGTCGGCGATGTCAGGCGCGGCGGCGCGCGACCCGGAGCGCGGCGAGCGGATCATCATCGTCTCGTGGGTCGCGAACGCGTTGTTCGCCGTCACGGCGATCCCTG
>DATFPZ010000194.1:0-9474 GCA_035264545.1 Acidimicrobiia bacterium | reverse complement strand
TGGCGCGCACCCGGTCGTGCGGCGCGCCGACCGCGGAACACCGCGATCGAGTATCGCGCTGGCGGGACGAGTGGGCGCTCCTGGTCGACCGGTGCCGGGCCGGTGCTCTGGTCGGCGACCTCCGCGCGACGACGGGTGCGTCCGTCCACGGGGTCGGCTTGGGTTACGAGGGGATCGCGGACGGCGATGCGCTCGAGCTCGGGCTGGTCATCCAGCTCGAGCTCGAGGTCAAGGGCGTCCTCGGCGCCGACACGATGCACATCGGTGATGACGGCGCCGAGGCGCTGACTGCCTTCCCGTACGCCGCAGCGGGGGGGTAGCTTCCGCACTCGCGTGCTCACGAAGTCGCCAGCGGCGCAGGACTTGAGGAGGCTCCATGGCCGACGTCGAAGCAGGGCAAGGAGCGGGTGCCGGGGTCGTGGCGACCTGGCGGACTCCCCTGGAGACGACGGCGCTGATCCTGCTGGGCGCGCTCGGGTTCAGCATCGTCGGCGGGATCGTCAACGCGGTGTTCACTCCCGGCGCGAGCGCCTGGCGGAAGCTGACCTTCCTCGGGTTCAACGTGGTCAGCATCTGGCACGTCGCGGTGCTGGCGATTGCCGTCGGGCTCGTCCTCGCGCTGCGCATCCCGTTCGCGCCTGACGCCCGCGGTGCCGCCACGGCGAAGCAGGTGCTCCTCGGCGCGGTGGTCCTCGGCGCGGTGATCGCGTTGAGCGCGTTGATCGCCTGCATCGGCGCGCTCGGTAACAACGAAGCGTTCGTCGGCCTGTCGTGGCCGGAGAAGATCGGAAACATCATGCAGTGGCTCGGCGGTGGTGCGGTGGCGGCCGCGGTCGCGCTGCTTGCCGTGCGAAGCCAAAGCGTGCTGCCGGTACGCGCCCGCCCCGCCCCCGCGCCGGCTCCGCCGCCGCCGGTCGCCGCCCCCACGGCGGCACCGGGCGCGCCGGGTTGGGCCGCCGACCCGTACGGACGGCACCAGTGGCGCTACTGGGACGGCAACCGCTGGACCGAACAGGTCGCCGACGGCTCGACCCAGAGCACCGACCCGGCGCAGTAGACCCCGTCACGCGCGAAGTGGAGCGGGTGACGAGAATCGAACTCGCGTCATCAGATTGGAAGTCTGAGGCTCTGCCATTGAGCTACACCCGCGCAGCCCCGGCACCGTAGTCACCGGGATCGGTCGGGGAGGGCGGATTCGAACCGCCGACCGCCTGCCCCCAAAGCAGGTGCGCTACCACTGCGCCACTCCCCGGCGCGCCCAAGCGTAGGCGCAACCGAAATTCTCACCGGGCTCACAGGTTGGCCTCAGGACCGGTTCAACGCCGACCCGCATGATGCTGCCGTGGACGATCTCGGCCGGTCGGGTGGCACGGCAACAGATGAGCTGGAACCGCCCACCAGCGGGGTCGCCCATGCAACACCCCCGTCCCCCCAAGCACCGGTCAGCCCTCCCAGTCGCGCTCGTGAGCGAGTGGGACCCGTCCGCCGCATGCTGCTCGCGGCGACGGCTGGGGGGTTGGCCGGTGCGCTGATCGCTTCGGGGGCGTTGGTTCTCACCGACGGCTCGCGCGGTTCGTCGGGATCCCGGCAGCCGGCGCAGCAAGTGCAGGCGACCGGGTCGGCGCCCGCCGCCCAGGGCGATATCTCGGCGATCCTCGCCAAGGACGTGCCCGCGGTGGTGGCGATCACGACCGACGGCGGGCCGGTCCTCGGGCGAGGCGGCGGCGGTGGCGGTGCCGCGACCGGGTTCGTGATCGACCCCGACGGGATCATCGTCACGAACGACCACGTCGTCGAAGACGCGCGCAGCATCAACGTGACGACGTCGGACGGCAAGAAGCTCTCCGCCCGGGTGCTCGGCAAGGACGCCTCCCACGATTTGGCCGTGCTCGAGGTCGACGGAACGAACCTGCCCGCGGTCGAGCTCGGGGACTCCGATCAGGTCCAGGTCGGTGACGACGTCGTCGCCATCGGCAACGCCCTCGACCTCGACGGCGGGCTGAGCGCCACCCGCGGGATCGTCTCCGGGCTGCATCGCGAGATCCCGACCGAGACCGGCGGGCAGCTCCAGGGCCTGATCCAGACCGACGCCGCGATCAACCCGGGCAACTCCGGTGGTCCGCTGGTCGACGCCCAGGGTCGTGTCATCGGCATCAACACCGCGATCGCCAACCCGAACACCGCGCAGAACGTCGGCTTCGTCATCCCGATGTCGCAGGCCAAGCCGATCATCGACAGGCTGCGCGGGGGCGAGTAGGCGACTCGCGGCGTCGTCTCGTACGCCGTGGATTACCGTCGTCAAGGAACTCAGGTGACTTCCCGATGGCTTCAAGTGTGAACGGTCCGGCACGGATCGTCGTGGTCGACGACGAGCCGTCGATCACCGACGCGGTCTCGACCGCGCTCGGGTACGAGGGCTTCGACGTCGCCCAGGTGCACGGCGGGCGTGATGCGCTCGAGATCGTGAGCGACCTGCGCCCCGATCTCGTGGTCCTCGACATCATGCTGCCGGACATCGACGGCGTGACGCTCCTCAAGCGGCTGCGCCAGGACGGTGTGGACGTCCCGGTGCTCTTTCTCACCGCCCGTGACGAGCCGTCCAACCGAGTCGAAGGTCTTGTCGCCGGCGGGGACGACTACGTCACCAAGCCGTTCACGCTCGCCGAAGTCGTGGCGCGCGTGCACGCCATCCTCCGCCGCACCCGCGGTGAAGCCGGCGGCGACACCGCCCTGCGCTTCGCGGACCTCGTCCTGGACGAGGACACGCGCGAGGTCTGGCGCGGGAACGACCCACTCCAGTTGACCGCGACCGAGTTCAACCTGCTGCGGTTCTTCATGCGGAACCCGAAGCGAGTGCTCTCCAAGGCGCAGATCCTCGACGCGGTGTGGCATTACGACTTCGGCGGCAACCCCAACGTCGTCGAGACGTACGTGAGCTACCTACGCAAGAAGCTCGACCGGCTCGGCCCTCCACTGATCCAGACGATCCGGCTCGTCGGCTACGCGTTGCGAGAACCGGAAGCTTGAGGCGGGCGCGGCCGTGAGGCTGTCGTTGCGGGCCCGCCTCCTCCTCGCAGTCGCCGCCGTCGCGCTCGTCGGCCTGGTGGTCGCCGACGTCGCGACGTACACCGCGCTGCGCTCGTTCCTGGTCGACCGCGTCGACGAGAGCCTCGCCGCCGCGCACACTCCGCTCATCCGCTCGCTCTTCGGCCCGCTGGATCGGAGTCCCGGCGGTGACGCGGGTGCGCTGGCGGCAGCGGCGCCCGGCGCCTACGTCGAGCTGCGCTCCCCGGACGGGACGACCATCGTGAGCCAATCGACTCGGGGGGAGTTCACGACGTCGCAGCCGCGCCTCCCGGGGCAAGTGTCGGGACTCGACTCGAACAGCGATGAAAGCGCAACCTTCTTCACCGTCGATTCCGCCCACGGCGAGAACGGGGAGTTCCGCGTCCGGGCCGAGCGGCTGGCGGACGACTCGGTGCTGATGGTCGCGCTGCCGCTCGACGACGTGAACTCGACGCTGCACCGGTTGCTCTTGACCGAGATCTTCGTGACCGCCGCCGTGCTCCTCGGCGCGGTGGGGCTCGGCCTGTGGTTGGTGCGGGTGGGGCTGCGGCCCCTGCGCAACATCGAGACCACGGCGGCGGACATCGCCGGCGGCGAGCTGAGCCTGCGCGTCGAGCAAGCCGACGATCGCACCGAGGTCGGCCGGCTCGGCATGGCGCTGAACACGATGCTGGAGCGCATCGAGGACGCCTTCGCGAAGCAGCAGGCGTCGGAGGAACGCCTGCGGCGCTTCGTCGCCGACGCGTCGCACGAGCTGCGCACGCCGGTCAGCGCGGTGGGCGCGTACGCGGAGCTGTTCGAACGAGGGGCGCAGCAGCGCCCGGCGGACCTGGCGCGGGTGCTGCGGGGCGTGCGCGTCGAGACGGCGCGGATGCAAGCGCTCATCGAGGATCTCCTCCTTCTCACCCGCCTCGACGAGGGACGGCCGCTCGAGCGCCAGCCGGTGGAGCTCGTCGGCCTGGCCGGCGAGGCGGCCGAAGCGGCGCAGACGATCAGCGGCGACTGGCCACTGTCGATCGAGGCGGACGAGCCGGTCGAGGTGACCGGGGACCGGATGCGGCTGCGTGAGATCCTCGACAACCTCCTTGCGAACGTGCGGACCCACACGCCGCCGGGCACGCGCACCACGCTGCGGGTGCTCCGGGAAGGCGCCGAGGCGATCTTCGAGGTGGCCGACGAGGGGCCCGGCCTCGACGCCGAGGACGCCGCCCGCGTGTTCGAGCGCTTCTATCGCGCCGATCCGTCGCGGGCCCGGGACCGGGGCGGAACCGGGCTCGGGCTGGCGGTGGTCGCGGCGCTCGTCGAGGCGCACGGCGGCCGGGTCGAGGTCGACGCCACGCCGGGGGCGGGCGCCACGTTCCGCGTTCGCCTGCCGGTGTCGCCGGTCAGCGCCGCGGAGCCTGCTCGACCGTGAGGCCGACCTCCTGGCCGTAGGAGAGCTCCAGGTTGTTGCCGTCGGGGTCGGTGATGAACGCCCAGTAGCCGACGGGCGGGCCGGAGTCGTGCGGGCCGAGCACGGTGCGGCCCTCCCTCCGGGCGAGCTCGCAGCGCCGCTCCACCTCCTCGCGGGTCTCGCACCCGACCCCGAGGTGCGAGAACCCGCTGAGCCCTCCGCCCGGCCGGTCGTGCTCGATCAGCACGACGACGAAGGGCCGCGTGCGGTCGCTCACCCACACGACCTCGTCGCCCGTCTGCTCGTCGCGCCGCCGGTGCACGACGTCCATGTCGGCGAACCGGTGGTAGAAGTCGAGGCTGGCTTCGACGTCGATGACGGGGAGCGCCACGTGCGTGAGCCCGCGGTCGGTGCGCATCGCAATCCGAAGCGTAGGGGAGCCGGGCCCGAGCCCCCGGAAGTCGGCCGAACCCGCGAAACGCCGCTGTACACTCGCTCTCCCCATGTCCCCCGTGACGACCTCGGTCGAGGAGCTTCCCGAGAACAAGGTCAAGCTCCACGTGTCCATCCCCGCCTCCGAGTTCGAGCGGGCGATCGACGCCGCGTTCCGCAAGCTCGCCGGCGAGGTCAAGATCCCCGGCTTCCGTCCCGGCAAGGCGCCCCGCCAGCTCCTCGAGGCCCGCCTCGGCTCCGACGTGGCCCGCGACCAGGCGCTCCGTGACTCCCTCCCCGGCTACTACGCCGACGCCGTTCAATCGGAGGACCTCGACACGATCGCCGCCCCCGAGATCGACATCACGGCGGGGGAGGACAGCGGCGACGTCGAGTTCGACGCCGTCGTCGAGGTCCGCCCGATGGTCGAGCTGCAGGACTATCTCGGGCTCCGGATCGAGGTCCCGACGCCGGCGGTCACCGACGAGGTCGTCGACACGCAGCTCGACGCGCTCCGGGACCGGTTCGCCGACCTCGAGGACTCGTCCCGGCCCCTCACCGAGGGTGACTTCGCGGAAATCGACATCAAGGGCTACGTGCACGACGAGGCGATCGACGCCCTCACCGCCACCGACTACCTGTACGAGGTCGGCTCCGGTCTGCTCGTCCCGAAGCTCGACGAGGAGCTGACCGGGAAGCGCCCGGGCGACATCCTGAAGTTCAACGACACGCTGCCCGAGCGCTTCGGCGAGCGCGCCGGCGAGGACGTCTCCTTCCAGGTGCTGGTCAAGGAGGCGAAGCGCAAGGTCCTGCCCGAGGTCACCGACGAGTGGGCGTCGGAGGCGAGCGAGTTCGACACCGTCGACGAGCTTCGCGCCGACATCCGCAAACGACTCGAGCTCGTCAACACCGTGCAGGCGCAGGTTGCCGCGCGAGACAAAGTGCTCGACGCCGCCGCTGACCTCGTGACGATCGACCTGTCCGACGCGTTAGTGCAGAGAGAGATGGAGCAGCGCCTCCACGACATCGCGCACCGCCTCGAGGCGCAGGGCGTCACGATCCAGCAGTACCTGCAGGCGACGGGCATGGAAGAGCAGGCCTTCGTCCAGCAGGTGCGCGAAGCCGCCGAGCGCGGGGTACGCGCCGACCTCGCGCTGCGCGCCGTCGCGGCGCAGGAAGGCGTCGTCGCAACCGACGAGGAGCTCGACGACGAGGTCGCACGATTGGCCGAGCGTATGGAGCAGAAACCCAAGAAGGTCCGGCGCGACCTTGAACGCAGGGGCATCCTGGAGGCGGTACGCTCGGACATCGCCAGAGGGAAGACCCTGCGGTACCTCGTCGACCACGCCGAAGTCGTCGACGAAGCCGGGAACCCGCTCGACCTGAAGGTTCCGGAGGAAGAGGCGGAAGCCTCCGACGAGCAATCATCCGACGAGCAAGCATCCGAGGAGCAGGCGTCCGAGGAGCAAGCATCCAAGGTGCACACAGAGGAGCCCCAGGCGTGAGCGAGATCGAGCCAATCCGCAACTACCTCGTCCCCACCGTCATCGAGCAGACGAACCGCGGCGAGCGTGCTTTCGACATCTACTCGCGGCTGCTGAAGGAACGCATCATCTTCCTCGGCACGCCCATCGACGACACGATCTCGAACCTCATGATCGCCCAGCTGCTCCACCTCGAGAGCGAGGACCCGGACAAGGACATCTCCGTCTACATCAACTCGCCGGGCGGGGAGATCACAGCGCTCTTCGCGATCTACGACACGATGCAGTACATCAAGCCCGACGTGCAGACGATCTGCGTCGGGCAGGCGGCGTCGGCGGCGGCGGTGCTGCTCGCCTCGGGCGCTCGGGGCAAGCGCTACGCCCTCCCGCACGCCCGCATCTTGATCCACCAGCCCCACGGTGGCGCGTCGGGTCAGGCGGTCGACATCGAGATCCAGGCCAAGGAGATCATCCGCATGCGCGAGCTCCTGGACGAGATCATGGCCCACCACACGGACCAGCCGGTCGAGAAGGTCGCGCACGACACCGACCGCGACTTCATCATGAGCGCGGTCGAGGCGCAGGACTACGGCATCGTCGACGAAGTGATCAGCAACCGAGAGCTCGCGTCGGTGGCAGCGGCCGCAGGCGTGAGCTAGGCGTCGCCGGACAAGCGGGGGAGCAAGGAGACGTCGTGGCCAAATTCGGTGACGGTGGGGACCTGCTGAAGTGCTCGTTCTGCGGGAAGAGCCAGAAGCAGGTCAAGAAGCTCATCGCCGGTCCTGGTGTGTACATCTGCGACGAGTGCATCGATCTCTGCAACGAGATCATCGAAGAGGAGCTCTCGCAGAGCACCGAGGTCAAGTTCGACGATCTCCCCAAGCCCCGTGAGATCTACGAGTACCTGAACGACTACGTCATCGGGCAGGAGCAGGCCAAGAAGATCCTGTCGGTCGCGGTCTACAACCACTACAAGCGCGTGCAGGCGGGCGCGTACGGCGACCCCGACGTCGAGCTCCAGAAGAGCAACATCATGCTCATCGGCCCCACCGGGTGCGGCAAGACGCTGCTCGCGCAGACGCTCGCCCGCCTGCTCAAGGTGCCGTTCGCGATCGCAGACGCCACCGCGTTGACGGAAGCCGGGTACGTCGGCGAGGACGTCGAGAACATCCTCCTCAAGCTCATCCAGGCCGCCGACTACGACGTCAAGAAGGCCGAGACCGGCATCATCTACATCGACGAGATCGACAAGATCGCCCGCAAGGCCGAGAACCCGTCGATCACGCGTGACGTGTCGGGCGAGGGCGTGCAACAGGCGCTGCTGAAGATCCTCGAAGGGACGACCGCGTCGGTGCCTCCGCAAGGCGGCCGCAAGCACCCGCACCAGGAGTTCATCCAGATCGACACGACGAACATCCTCTTCATCTGCGGCGGCGCGTTCGCCGGCATCGACAAGATCATCGAAAGTCGCGTCGGCAACCACGGGGTCGGCTTCGGCGCCGACATCCGCAAGTCCGACGAGAAGGACCTCGGCATGATCCTCGCCGGCATCCTGCCCGAGGACCTCCTGAAGTTCGGGTTGATCCCCGAGTTCGTCGGCCGGTTGCCGGTGATCGGCGCCGTGCACAGCCTCGACCAGGAAGCGCTCATCCGGATCCTCGTCGAGCCGAAGAACGCGTTGCTGAAGCAGTACCAGAAGTTCTTCCAGTTCGACGACGTCGACCTCGTCTTCGCCGACGACGCGCTCGAAGCCGTCGGCGAGGAGGCGCTCAAGCGCGGGACGGGCGCCCGCGGGCTCCGCGCGATCCTCGAGGAGGTGCTGCTCGAGGTGATGTACGACCTCCCGAGCCGCTCCGACATCGCCCAGTGCGTGATCGACCGCACCGTCGTGCTCGAGCGCGTCACACCCACCCTCGTCACCACCGAGACGGGGACCCGCCGCAGCGCCTGAGGCCCGTACGTGCGTATCTGAGCGACACGGGCCGTCGTTCAGATACGCACGTCCGTAGACTGCGGGGATGAGTCGCGTCCCGGAGAAGCCGAGTCTCGACGGGCTCGAAGCGCGGTGGAGCGAGCGGTGGGAGGCCGACGGCACGTACCGCTTCGACCGCACGAAGGCGCGGGACGAGATCTACTCGGTCGACACGCCGCCGCCGACCGTCAGCGGGTCGCTCCACATGGGATCCGTGTTCGGGTACGCGCAGACGGACTCGACCGTGCGGTACCGGCGCATGCGCGGCGCCGAGGTCTTCTACCCGATGGGGTGGGACGACAACGGCTTGGCCACCGAGCGGCGGGTGCAGAACTACTTCGGGGTGCGGTGCGACCCGTCGCTGGCGTACGACCCGGACTTCGCTCCGCCCGACAAGCCGGGCAAGAGCGCGGTCCCGGTGTCGAGGCCGAACTTCGTGGAATTGTGCGAACGGCTGACGCAGATCGACGAGCAGGTGTTCGAGGAGCTGTGGCGGCGGGTCGGGTTGTCGGTCGACTGGTCCTTGATCTACACGACGATCGGGGAGGGCGCCCAGCGCGTGTCGCAGCGCGCGTTCCTGCGCAACCTCGCCCGCGGTGAGGCGTACCAGGCCGAGGCGCCCACGCTGTGGGACGTCGACGACCGCACTGCCGTCGCCCAGGCCGAGCTCGAAGACCGTGAGCAGCCGGGGGCCACGCACCGGGTGCGCTTCGGCGGGGTCGACGGCGCGCCCGACATCGTCATCGAGACGACGCGGCCGGAGCTGATCCCGGCGTGCGTGGCACTGGTCGCCCATCCCGACGACGCGCGTTTCCGCGACCGTTTCGGCGGCGAGGTGACCACGCCCCTGTTCGGCGTCCGCGTCCCGGTCGTGGCGCACCGGCTCGCCGACCCCGAGAAGGGGACCGGCATCGCGATGATCTGCACGTTCGGTGATGTGACCGACGTGGTCTGGTGGCGGGAGCTGCGCCTTCCGACCCGGAGCATCATGGGTCGGGACGGCCGGCTCGTTCCTGACCCGCCGAGGTGGGAAGCGAGCGATCCCGACGGCGACGCGCGCTACCGCGAGCTCGGTGGGAAGACCGTCAAGCAAGCGCGGGAACGCGTCGTCGAGCTCCTGAGCGACG
>DATFPZ010000193.1:0-4785 GCA_035264545.1 Acidimicrobiia bacterium | reverse complement strand
CCGCTGCGACCGCGTGGCGCGACGTTGCCGTCGACTACGAACGCACCGCGCACGACAGGGACGGCGACCACGCGCCCTTCGACGGCGCCAGGCGACAGCGCGCCGGAGGGGAGCTGCGAGCGATGCACCGAGCGTGCGCGGACGTCGCCCCGGTCGATCGTCGATCCGAGGGGAAGGTCACGAGTGGCGACGGCGACCGGTCGCGGTGACCCGAGAGAGTGGGCGCGCCGGTGCAGCGCGGCGAGGTCGGTCGCGACGAGGGCTGCGGTCACGACGGCGACGAGGATCGCGCCGAGCCACAGGAGCACGGCGCGCGGTGAACGGCGAGACATGGCGTTTCCCCTTCTCGAGCGGTGACGCGCCGGTGCGCGCCAGGAAGGGGAGGTGAATCGGGGAGGCGGCGGGGGCGTCGCCGTGCGGAGCGGAAATTACGTTGAGGAGGTGTCGCGCTTTGAGCCGCCGCTCTTGGTCGGCTTGGCGTCGGTGGACGACTTCGAGTCCTTCGAGTCCTTGGACGTGTCGCCGTTCGAGCCCTTGGAGTCCGAGTCGCCACTCGAGCCGTTGCTGCTGGCGGCGCCGTCCTTGGCCGGTTCCTTCTCGCGGGACCCGGACTTCCGGCCCGCGGCGCGGCTGTCGGTCCGGTAGAAGCCCGAGCCTTTCAGGACGATCCCGGCCGGGGCCATCACCTTGGTGACCGCGCCGCCGCAGCCCGGATGTCCCTGGAGTGCGTCGTCGTGGATGGACTGCCAGAGCTCGAACTGCTCACCGCATTTCGCGCACCGGTACTGGTACGTCGGCATCGCCGTCCTCGGCTCCCGTGCCCCGGCGACAGCCGTTGGCACTCTCGGTATTCGACTGCTAATCCTACCGGAGTGCCGGGCGTGCTGCTCCTTCTCCCCCTCGCCTACCTGCTCGGTTCGTTCCCGACGGCCGCCCTCGTGGCCCGGGCCACCGGACACGACGTCCTGACCGAGGGCTCTCGCAACCCGGGCGCCTCCAACGTGTACCGGCTCGCGGGCTGGAAGGCGGGGCTGATCGTCTTCGTGGGCGACTTCGCCAAGGGCGCCGTCCCCTCCGCGGTAGGGCTCGTGATCGACGGTCATCGCGGCGCCTTCCTGCTCGGCTTCGCCGCCGTCGTCGGCCACGTGCTGCCGATCACGTTCCGCTTCCGCGGCGGCCGAGGGGTGGCGACCGCCGGCGGGGTCTTGGCCGTCATCTACCCGTTGATCGCGCTCGGGCTCGCGCTCGTGTGGTTCGTGATCGCGCGCGGATTCGGGAAGGCGTCGGTGGCGTCGATCGTCATCACCGTGGCGTTCCCTGTGCTCGTCGCCGTGACGGGCAATTCGTGGGGCGACATCCTGATCACGTCCGGGCTCGCGCTCGTGATCCTCGCTCGTCACGTGCCGAACCTGCGCCGCCTCCTCCGGGGAGAGGAGCACGGGCTGGGCCGGGAACCACCGGGCGGTAGCGTCTCGGAGTGATGAGCACGGTGCGCAAGGCCGTGATCCCCGCGGCGGGGTTGGGGACGCGCTTCTTGCCGGCGAGCAAGAGCATTCCCAAGGAGATGCTGCCCATCGTCGACCGCCCGACGATCGAGTACGTGGTCGAAGAGGCGGTCCGCGCCGGCATTCGCGACATCCTCGTGGTGAACGGCCGGGGCAAGGGTCCGATCGAGGACCACTTCGATCGCGAGCCCGAGCTGGAGGCAGTGCTCGAGCAGAAGGGCAAGCACGACCTGCTGAAGCAGGTGCAGGCGCTCGCGGATCTCGCCGACGTCCACTTCGTCCGCCAGCACGAGCCGCTCGGGCTCGGCCACGCCGTGTCGGTGGCTCGCCAGCACGTCGGAAACGAATCGTTCGCCGTGCTGCTCGGCGATGACGTGATGGTCGACGACGCGACCTTGCTGCGCAGCATGATCGAGATCCACGACCGGGAGCAGGCGTCTGTGCTCGCGCTGCTCGAGGTGGAGCCCGACGAGATCTCCGCGTACGGGAGCGCGGAGGTCGAGCCTCTCGACGGCGACGTCTTCCGGCTGCGGTCCGTCGTCGAGAAGCCGAAACCGGAGGACGCCCCCTCCAACCTCGCCGTAATCGGCCGCTACGTGCTCCGTCCCGGCATCTTCGACGCCCTCGACCGCATCGAGCCGGGGGCCGGCGGCGAGCTCCAGCTCACCGACGCGATCGGCGTGCTGCTCCGGGAGGAGGCGGTCGTCGGGCGTCGGTTCACCCACGGGCGCTACGACGCCGGCATGAAGGTCGACTTCCTGCGGGCCAACCTCGAGCTCGCCCTCGACCGACCGGATCTCGCGGCGGACGTCGAGGCGATGATCGTCGAGGTCGTGCGCCGGCGCGGCCTCGTCTGAGCGAGCCATGATCCCGCTCCCGGACGTCCAGCGCGAGATCCTCGAGGCGGTGGCGCCGCTCGCTCCGGTCACGGTTCCCGTGCGCAACGCGCTGGGTCTCGTGACGACGCGCGACGTGATCGCCGGCGAGGCGGTGCCGCCGTTCGCCAACACCGCCATGGACGGCTACGCGGTGCGCTCGGCCGACACCGCCGGCGCCGGTCCCGAGGCGCCGGTCCGGCTGGCAGTCGCGGGCGAGCTGCCGGCCGGGCGCGCCCCGACGCAGCCAGTCGGGGAGGGCGAGGCCATCCGGATCATGACCGGCGCGCCGATGCCCGACGGTGCCGACTCGGTGGTGATGGTCGAGTACACCGAACGCGACGGCGACGCCGTCCGGGTGTTGCACGCGGCGCGGCCCGGCGATCACGTGCGCGCGGCCGGCGGGGACCTCGCCGCCGGCGACCTCGTCTTCCCGGCCGGAACGGCGCTCGGGCCCGCGCACCTCGGTGTCCTGAGCAGCTCGAGCTTCGAAGACCTCGAAGTCGTGCGGCGGGCACGCGTCGGCGTCCTCTCCACAGGCGACGAGCTCGTCGAGCGTGGACCTTTGCGACCGGGTCAGATCCGCGACTCGAACCGCCCGATGCTCCTCGCCCTGGTCGCCGACGTCGGCGCCGATGCCGCGGACCTCGGGCTCGCACCGGACGACGAGCGCATCATCACGCGCACGCTGGAGGACGCGCTCGCGAGCTGCGACGCCGTCCTCACGAGCGGGGGAGTGTCGGTCGGCGACTTCGACTACGTGAAGGCGGCGCTCGGGCGACTGGGGCGGATGCAGTCGTGGCAGGTCGCGATCAAGCCGGCCAAGCCGCTCGCGTTCGGCGTGGTGGACGGGACCCCGGTGTTCGGGCTGCCCGGCAACCCGGTGTCCTCGCTGGTGAGCTTCGAGCTGTTCGCCCGGCCCGCCCTGCTCCTGATGATGGGGCACGCGGCGCGGTTCCGGCCCGAAGTGACGGCGACGGCCGAGCGCGCCATGCCCCGCAAGTTGGACGGGAAGCTGCACCTCGACCGGGTGCGCGTGCGTGCCGAGGGCGGCTCGTATGTCGCCGCCCGCACCGGCGATCAGGCCAGCAACGTGCTGTCGGCAACAGCTGCTGCGAACGGCCTCGCTCTCCTGCCCGACGGCGACGGCGTCCCCGAGGGCGGGGAGGTCCGGGTCATGCGCCTCGACTGGCCCGCCGACCACTGATGGACAAGCAGACGGCGGAGCGAAGCGAGCTCAGTTGCTCACGGCGTTCGCTGAGCGGGCTCCCTGAACGCATCGGCGTCGCAACGCCCTAGCCTGGGGGCATGCCCGCTGCGCCGGTCCCGCTCATCGACCCGTTCGATCGGCGGGTCAAGGACCTGCGCATCTCGATCACGGACCGGTGCAACTTCCGCTGCACGTACTGCATGCCGGCCGAGGGCATGCAGTGGCTTCCCCGCGAGGAGCTCCTGACCTACGAAGAGCAGGCGCGGATCGCCCGAGTGTGCGTCGAGCGGTTCGGGTTCGAAGCGATCCGCATCACGGGCGGGGAGCCGACCCTGCGGGCCCACCTTCCTCGACTGATCGCCATGCTCGCCCCCCTGGACGTCGACCTCGCTCTCACGAGCAACGGGGTGAAGCTGCCCGAGATGGCGCACGATCTCGCCGCCGCCGGGCTCCGGCGGATCAACGTGTCGCTCGACTCGCTCCGCCCGGACACGTTCGCCGCGCTCACCCGCCGCAACGACCTCGACCGCGTCCTTGCCGGCGTCGACGCCGCGCTCGACGCCGGCCTCGACCCCGTGAAGGTGAACTGTGTCGTGATCAGAGGCGTGAACGACGATGAGATCGTCGACCTCGCCAGGTACGGGCGCGCCAAGGGCGTCGGCCTTCGGTTCATCGAGTTCATGCCCCTCGATGCCGAAGGCACGTGGTCCATGGACCAGGTCGTCCCGGCCCGGGAGATCCTCGATCGCGTCGACGCTGCGTTCCCGCTCGAGCGTGACAGCGACGCCCCGGCCGCAAACGACGGCACCGAGCCCGCCACGCGGTACCGGTACCGGGACCGCGCCGGCGATGTCGGTGTGATCCCGAGCGTCACGGAGCCGTTCTGCGACCACTGCGACCGCGTTCGGGTGACCGCCGAGGGCAAGTTCCGCACCTGCCTGTTCGCGCTCGAGGAATTCGACCTGCGGGCGATCCTCCGCGACGCCCATGACGCCGTTCAGATCGACGACAGACTCGCGTCCGAGATCGAGCGGGCGGTCGGGACGAAGTGGGCCGGACACCGCATCGGGCAGGTCAATTTCGTGCGCCCGGGCCGGTCCATGAGCCAGATCGGCGGCTAGCCCTTACACTCGGACCCGTGTCTGCGTCCGAGTTCACACACCTCGATCCGCTCGGGCGGGCGCGGATGGTCGAC
>DATFPZ010000192.1:0-8747 GCA_035264545.1 Acidimicrobiia bacterium | reverse complement strand
AGACCGTGCTCGGGTCGGCCGCCGACGGGCGGCGGGTGATTCGTGTACCACCAGTGCTCGACGCGGTTCACGAGCCCGCCACCGCCGTGGTCCCTGATCCATTCGACGCTGCGCACCGTCCACGGGTCCGTGCCCGGCGCGGTCAGGGCCCGGAAGTACGACCAGCCGGCACCGATCATCAGCACGGCGATGGTCACGGCGATAACTCGCTGAACGAGTCGGCGAAGGGGTGAGCGATTCGCCCGGCGGTCCCTCCGCCTCGCGCGCCGAAGCTGCTTCTCCGACCGGGGGTCCGGCTCCCAGAAGCCGGCGAGATCCGGGTCGTTCTCGGCCGTGATGACGTCGGTCGCGCTCGTGGTTCTGTCCCCGCGCCGTGCCCGGCGATCCTGCGCCGGGTCGCGTCGACCCTACGGGTCGCCGCGCTCCGGTTCGCGGATGGTCGGCGGGCGACCGATGCCGAACGCCTCGCGGCGGGCCTCGTCGAGCGCGTCGAGCCGTTCCCGGATCCGGCGGTTGCCGTCGTCGGCGTCTTCGATCCGAGGTCGCGCCGCATCGACCGCGAACTCGCGCACGCGGACGGCGAGCTTCTCCGTCTCGATCACGCGGTATTTCAGCTCGAGCACCGCCTTGTGACGCGCCTTGTCGGGCAGCTGCGACGCCTCGACGAGCTTGCCGTCGATGGCGACCGCCTGGTCGTGCAGGTCCTCGATCAGTGACTCGAGCTGGTCGACGGACACGCCAGCCCCGGCTCGGGCCACCGCACGGCGGGTCTCGTCGACGCAACGGTGCACCCGCCGATGGAGTATCGCCGCTTCGCTCTGCGAGAGTTGCCAGCCGCGCGGCACGCCCGGGTGGCGGCGCCGCATCCAGAGCACGAACGCCACGGGCAGGAGCGGCAAGCCCGCGAGGATCAGCGGGTCCATGCGCCCACTTTGCCCGCGCCGGTGACCCGGTGCGAGTCGACCGGCGCCGCCCGGTCAGCCGGAGTCGGTGCTGCGGGTCATGCCGGCCCGCTCGCCCCGGTGCAGGAACTTCGTCGCCATCTTCCGGCTGGCCTCGTCGATCATCTCGTCGCCGAACATGACCGCGCCCTTGCGCTCGCCGGGATCGCCCTCGGTCGTGGCCTTCTCGTAGGCATCGAGGAGGTCGATGGCGTGGTCGAACTGCTCCTGGGTGGGCGTGAACACCTCGTTGATGACCTTCACCTGGTCGGGATGCAGCGCCCACTTGCCGTCGTAGCCGAGGATGCGCGTCCGCATCGCGTAGTCGCGCAGCGCGTCGAGCTCCCGGATCTTGAGGTACGGACCGTCGATCACCTGGAGGCCGTTGGCCCGGCCGGCCATGAGGATCTTCGAGAACACGTAGTGGAAGTGGTCGCCCGGGTACTCGGCGATCTGCACGCCCCCGGTGAGGACGGGCATCTCGGTGGACGCGGCGAAGTCGGCGGGCCCGAACACGATCGTCTCGAGCCGGCCGGAAGCGGCGCAGATCTCCTCGACGTTGATGAGACCGCGCGCGGTCTCGATCTGCGGCTCGATGCCGACCTGGCTCTTGCGGCCGGTGGTCTCCTCGATCTGGGTGAGGAGCATGTCGAGCGCCTGCACGTCGGCGGCCGACTGCACTTTGGGCAGCATGATCTCGTCGAGTCGCTCGGATGAGTTCTCGACCACGTGGATCACGTCGCGGTACGTCCACTTCGTGTCCCACGCGTTGACGCGGACGCAGAGCACGGTGTCGCCCCAGTCGAGGTCGTTGATCGCCTTCACGACCTTGTCGCGGGCGGCCTCCTTCTCGAGGGGCGCGACGGCGTCCTCGAGATCGAGGAAGACCATGTCGGCGCCGAGGTTGGGTGCCTTGCCCAGCATCTTGTCGCTGGACCCGGGCACCGACAGGCAGGAACGACGGGGAAGGCTGCGCGAGCGCTCGGACATGGATTCCCTCCTGTCGCCGTCGCAAGCTCCGGCTCGATCATTCTGGGCGCGGTCGCAAGCTCCCGCTTTGCAACGGCAGTCGGCCAAGCCGCTGCCGTTGCGGGCGGCGGTCGGCAAAGCCGCCGCTCGCCGCGGTTGAGCGTAGCTATACGCTCGGCGCGTGGCGCAATCCGCTCCGCCCCGCATGCTCCACGAGCTGGCGGACGGCGTGTACGTCTGGATCCAGCCCGGCGGCGAGTCCGGCGTGAGCAACGCGGCCGTGATCGTCGACGACGACGGCGTCACGATCGTCGACACGATGATGGTGCGCTCGCAGTGGGAGCCGTTCGCCGAAGCGGTGAAGGCGCTCGACCTGCCGATGCGGCGGATCGTGCTGACGCACGGCCACATCGACCACGTCGGCGGCACGAAGGCGTTCCCGCACGCGGGGGTGTACGCCTCGCCGCAGACGAGCGCCGTGCTCGACCAGCACATGCCCATCGACGCGTACAAGACGTTCATGAGCGCCTTCGAGGAGGAGTTCGACGACCTGGCCGAGCTCGGCACGCGCCCGGCGACGCACCTGATCGACGGGGCGGCGTCGCTCACGCCGCGGGTCGAGGTGCTGCCCGCGAGCGGCCACACCGACGGCGACGTGATCGTGCTCGTCGCCGACGCCGACGTGTGCTTCCCGGGCGACCTCTGCTTCTTCGGGGTGACCCCGCTCGCTTTCCAGGGTGACCCCGCCAAGTGGGCAGACATGTTGGAGGCAGTCGTCGAACTCGCCGACACGATCGTCCCGGGGCACGGCCCGGTCGGCGGCGAGCGAGAGGTGCGCGAGCTCCAGGCCTACCTGCGGGCGTGCGTCGACGCGAAGGGCGACCCGAGCGCGATCCCGCCCGGCCCCTGGGACTCGTGGCTCGAGCGCGACCGGGATGCCATCAACGTCGAGCGCGCCGCGCTCCTCGCCGAAGGCCGCGACGAGATGCCCCCGAGCATGCTGAAGGCCATCGGCTTCGGCTGACCGCGGTTGTCGATGCATACCTCAAGGTCGCTGAGCGACCTTCAGGTACGCATCAGGCGAGGTGTTGGCGGAAGAACGCGATCGTGCGCTCCCACGCCGTCTGCGAGTGGTCTTCGTGGAAGGCCTCGGGCCGGTGGTGGTTCGTGAACCCGTGGGCGACACCGGGATAATGGAAGAACTCGACGCTCTTCCCGAGCCCCTTCAGCTCCTCTTCGAGCTTGCGCACCGACTCCGGGTCTGCGAAGTCGTCGTTCTCGGCGTAGTGGCCCTGCACCGCAGCTTGCAGCTTCGAGTAGTCGGGCTGCGCGGCCGGCCACGGGATGATGGCGTAATACGCGACGACGGCCTTCACCTCCTCGGGGCGAAGCGACGCCAGCCACAGTGCGAGGCCGCCGCCCATGCAAAAGCCGGTGACGCCGACCCCGCTACCGGTCACGGCGTCGTGGCCGCGGACGTAGTCGACGGCGCCGGTCATGTCCTTTGCGGCCTGTTCGATGTTCATTGCCATCATGAGCTGGCCGGCTTCGTCGGCTTGGGTCGTTTGCTTGCCGCGGTACAGGTCGGGCGCCAGCGCGACGAAACCCTCCGTCGTGTACCGGTCGCACACCTCTTTGATCTGCTGATTGAGGCCCCACCACTCCTGAATCACGACGACGCCCGGCCCCTGCCCGGCCTCCGGCACCGCGAGGTACCCCTCCGCCTGGCCGCCGTTGCTCGGGAACGTGACCATCTCGCCCATCAGTACGCACCCCCCAACTTGCTGTGGTCCCAGCTCAGGATCTTCTCCGGTTTCACCACCACGACGACGCGCTTCGCGCCCATCGCCTGCACGCCCTCGCGCACCGTGTCGTTCAGCGGTCCCCAGTAGCGCACGTAGACGGCTTCTCCGTAGCGCAGCACCTCGGCGGGATCTTCGACGAGCTCGGCCTGACCCTGGATCGACACGCCCTTCAGCTGCTCGTAGACCTCGCCCGTCGCGACGAGGACCGACAGTCGTGGATCGCGCCGCAGGTTCACGATCTTCTGCGACTTGGCGTAGGTCCAGAACGCGATCTCGCCGTCGTGCATCGCGTACCACATCGTCACGAGATGCGGCGTGCCGTCGGCGTTGATCGACGCGACCTGGAGGTCGCGGCCCGCTTCGAGGAACTCCTGGATCTCCTCGTCGCTCATCTTGACGGCGTCGCGCCGGCCGGCCAATTGTCCCCCTTGTCGCCTGTCTTTGGCGCCGTCGCAAGCTCCGGCTATGCGGCGACGGTCGGCAAAGCCGCCGTCCGCCGCCGTCGCAGGCTCCGGCTTTGCGGCGACGGTCGGCAAAGCCGCCGTCGCCGCCCGCACACTATCGCCGCGCTATACCTTTCGGCCGTGGCGAAGAACCCCGATCCGTCGCTGAAGCTCACGAGCCTCAAAGGCGTCACGAGGACGCTCGACGACTGGTCGACGATGTTCCATCTGACGCTCGTGATCCTGCCGGCGCGGCCCGAGGCGTCGGCGTGGCTTCCCGTCGCGCGGCGGATCTTCCGCACCTTCGGCGACGCCGACTGCCGGACGGCCTACTGCGTCCCCGGTCCGCCCGAGGTGGCGCGCCGCGTCCTCGCCGACGCCGCCGACGAGGCGCTCGTCTTCGTCGACGCGGACCGCACGCTCATCGAGAGCCTGGGCCTGGAACGTCTGCCGGCGTTCGTGCACCTGCGCCAGGACACGACCCTTGTGGCCGCGGCCGAGGGATGGGACCCGCGCGAGTGGCAGCGCGTCGCACGCGAGGTCGGCAAGGCGATGGCCTGGACCGTGCCCGAGGTGACGGGCCCGGGCGACCCGCGGGCCACGTCCGGATGGCCCGCGTGACCGGCTCGAATCGCCTAAACCACTTCTGACCTGCGAATTCGTACCGGCCTGGCGCCCGCTGTAAGTACGGGTCTAGGGTGCGCCGAACCCGCACGACCCCTGATCGCTCAGCGGCCGTACGGGTTTGTTGTTTGCGAGGCGGAAGCGCAACAACGCTCGATCCCGGCTGATGGCGGAAACAGCCAAGGAGATCTCTCTATGAAGCTCCGGCCTGTCCGGATCTTGACTGTCCTCACGTTCGGCCTTGCGCTCTCGCTTCTGTTTCCCGGATACGCCACCGGCCAGCCCTCGAACGACATCAGGGCGAGAGCCGCCCAACTCGAAAGAGATCTGAACGCCAGCAATCAGCAGGTCGCTGCGCTCGCGCAGGAGCTTCAAGCCGCGCAGATGAAGGTCGACGAGGCCGAGGCGCGCATCAAGGTCGCGCAGGAAGGGATCAACCGCATCAAGTCGATGATCAACGGACGGGCGGCGTCGATCTACAAGGTGGCCGGAGCGGCCGGCCCGTTCGATGCGCTCAACGCCCAGGACGCGCAGGACCTCACCGCGCGCTCGAAGTACAGCGACCTGGCGGCGGGCCGCGACGAGTCGCTCGTCGAGCAGCTCGCCGCGCAGCGGGCCGAGCTCGACAAGGCTCGCGCCGAGGCCGCGGCCGAGCGCGACGCGGTCGCCAGCGCCAAGGCGGAGACCGAATCGGCGGCCACGACGCAGCAGCAGCTGCTCGACCAGGTCAAGGGCGAGATCGAGGCGGAGCTGCGGAGCCAGACCGCGGCCCGCGCCGCATCGGCGCCCAGGGTCAGTGGGCCGGTACCGCTGGGCAGCGGGGGGGCGGGTGCAGCCGTCTCCTACGCCCAGGCGCAGGTGGGCAAGTCGTACTGCAACACCGGTGACCGGTTCGGACCGGACTGCTTCGACTGCTCGGGGCTCACGTACATGTCCTGGCGCGCCGGCGGTCTGGAGATCCCGAAGGTCTCGGGCGCGCAGGGCTCCGCGTTTCCGCACGTCGACACGGGCTCGCTCCAGCCCGGTGACCTGATCACGACGAGCAGCTGGAGCGCGCACGTCGGGATTTGGGTCGGCGGCGGCTACGTGCACGCCACGAGCTACCGCAACAACCCCAACGCGGTGAAGTTCGTGCCCGGCGGCAGCGTCGCCGACGCCGTCCGCCCCAGCTAGCGCGGGAAGGCGTCCAGCCGGCCGGTCATAGGATCGATTGGTGACTACAACCGAGCCCGTCCGCCTGACGCGCTTCTCGCACGGCGCGGGGTGCGCGTGCAAGCTGTCGCCGGCCGACCTGCACACGGTGCTGGGTCTGGTGCGCGGCCTCGATGCACCCGTCGGCCCGTCCGCTGATTCCGATCTGCTCGTCGGGCTCGACACCGCCGACGACGCCGCCGTGTACCGGCTCCGCGACGACCTCGCGGTCGTCGTGACCACGGACTTCTTCACCCCCATCGTCGACGACCCGTACGACTGGGGCCGGATCGCGGCCACCAATGCGCTTTCCGACGTGTACGCGATGGGCGGCGCGCCGCTGCTGGCGCTGAACCTGGTGGCGTGGCCTCGTGAGGCCCTGCCGTTCGAGCTGCTCGCGCGCGTGCTCGACGGCGGAGCCGACGTCGTGCGCGCCGCCGGTGCGCTCGTCGCCGGCGGCCACTCCATCGACGACGCCGAGCCGAAATACGGGCTCGCGGTCGTCGGCACCGTGCATCCCGATCGCGTCTTCACCAACGCCGGCGCCCAGGCCGGCGACCGGCTCGTGCTCACCAAGCCGATCGGTCTGGGCGTGATCTCGACGGCCGTGAAGCGTGATGCCGCGACCGTCGAGCTCGTCGACGAGGCGGTGCGGGTCATGACCACGCTGAACGCGGGCGCACGCGATGCGGCACTGGAGCTCGGCGACGCCGTCCATGCCGCGACCGACGTCACCGGTTTCGGCCTCGTCGGCCACGCACGCGAGCTCCTCGTGGCCTCGGGTTTCGCGGGCGAGATCGACGCGGCCGCCGTACCCGTCATCGCCGGGGTGCACGAGCTCGTCGCTCGCGGGATGGTCGCCGGCGGCACGCAGCGTAACCACGCCTTCGTGAGTGACACGACGGAGTGGGGAGCGCTCTCCGAGGCGACGCAGCTGCTCCTCGCCGACGCGCAGACCTCCGGCGGCTTGCTGATCGCCGTCGCCCCGGATCGGGTGCACGATCTCGTCGACGCGCTCCGGCGGCGTGACGCGCCGGCGGCCGCGGTGGTCGGTCGGTGCGCGGCCGGCTCCCCCGGTCACATCACCGTGCGCTGACGCCCTACGGGATCACGAGCATCCCGAGCTCGGCCTCGATCTGCTGGCGGGGCTTGGCGCCGAGGGACTGGCGCTCGAGTCGTCCGTTGCGGAACAACCCGATGAGCGGGATGCTCTGGATCTGGAACTGCTGCGCGATCGCGGGCTCGTCGTCGATGTTGATCTTGACGACCTTGTACGCGCCCTCGCGCATCGCCGCGATCTGCTCGACGATCGGCGACACCTGCCGGCAGGGACCGCACCACGGCGCCCAGAAGTCGACGATCACCGGCACGTCGCTGCGCAGGACCTCGTTCTCGAACGTCGCCGTCGTGACCGCCTTCACCGGCCCTTCGGGCGGCGGCTCCGGGATCGGCTCGGACGGCCGCTCCCCCGCGACGACGGCGTCGAGCCACGACCGCGCCCGTTGCACGCTCTCGAGCGCGACCTGGTGCTCCATCGGGTACTCCGTGTACACGAGGGGCACGCCGTGCTCCTCGAGCTGGCGCGCCAGCTCGCGGGCACGCGCCACCGGCACGAGCGGGTCATTCGTGCCGTGCTGGAGGAGCACCGGGATCTTCGTGGCGGCGTCCCAGTCGGGCTGGATCTCGTCGAGCGACGCCTGCGGGAGCGCCGGGCTCAGCGCGAGCACGCCGAGCGGATGCGGGCGGTCACTTGCGCGCAAGGCCAGCGCCAGCGTGAGACCGGCGCCCTGCGAGAACCCGCCCACGATCGCCTCGGCGCGCGGCAGGTCGTGCTCGGCGGCGGCCTCGTCGAGCAGGTCGTCGAGGTCGACGAGCGCCGACGCAAACGCGGCGGTGCTCTCGGGCGGAGGCAGACCGAAGTCGTACCAAGCAAACCCGGGCATGCCCGGCAATGCGACGGGCCCGCGGGGAAGCAGGGTCACGAACCGCCCGTCCGGATCGAGGTACGGGAGCAGTCCGCCGAGGTCGCGCTCGTCGGCGCCGAACCCGTGGACGAGGAGCAGCAGGCGGTCGGCGTCGCTCCCGCGAACGACGTTCGTGATCAACGACACGGTCCCCTCCGCGATCGGGTCCACTCGGCTCTGCCCGGACCCAACACCCTAGGGGGCGGTAGTAATCCGGAGCCCGGCGCCGCGTCGCTCTGACACCCTGGCCGGGTGCAACTGACGGTCCCCCGCCTCGGTGACGACGAGATCGTGCTGCGTCCCCCCGTGCCCGGCGACGTCGACGCGATCACCGAGGCGTGCCAGGACCCCGAGATCCCTCGTTGGACCCGCGTTCCGTCGCCGTACACGCGCGCCCACGCGGTCGAGTTCGTCGAGCGTTCGGCGCGCACGTGGGACCAGGGCACCGACGCGCCGTTCGTGATCGTCGATGCGGAGAGGGGCGCGCTGCTGGGCGCGATCGGTGTCCACCGGTTCGGCGGCGAGGACGGTGGCCCCGAGGTCGGCTACTGGGTCGAGCGGGAAGCGCGCGGCCGCGGCGTCGCCACGCGGGCGCTGCGTCTGGTGGCCGCCTGGGCCTGCCACGAGCTCGGCGCCCGGCTGCTGCTCCAAGCCGACGTGCGCAACACGGCATCGAGACGCGTCGCCGAGAAGGCGCGGTTTCACTTCGTGGGCGAGGCGAAGGCGCCGCCCGGCTGCGGCGACTGCGAGACGATGGCGGTGTACGAGCTCAGCCCGTGAAGCGCGGAGCCGCGGCAACCGCGCGGCAAC
>DATFPZ010000191.1:0-4415 GCA_035264545.1 Acidimicrobiia bacterium | reverse complement strand
CGGGTCGAGCTCGAGGATGTGCGCCTCGCCGCCCTCGTACCCCGACACGAGGGGGGACGGCGCTGTCTCCGTGAACATGTTCACGCCCACGACAGGGAGGTCGCCCGACTCGATCCTGCGCACACGCTCCGCGTGGCTCTGCACCAGCCGGCCCTTCATGGCGTCGATCATCTCGAACGACCCGCCGCCGTCGAGCACCCACTGGAGCTCGGCTTCGGCGGCGTCGACGAGCTCGCCGGTCTTCGCCTCGACGACCTTCGACCCCGCGAACAGGTCGTCGTACTCGAGCAGGTCGGTCTCGTCGGCGAGAACCTGCTGCATGCGCAGCGACCACTGCTGGTCCCACGGGCGGGGGAGGCCGAGCGCCTCGTTCCAGCACGGCAGCTGGATGGAGCGGGCACGCGCGTCTTTCGACAGGGTGACGCCAAGCATCTCGAGCACGATGCGCTGCACGTTGTTCTCGGGCTGCGCCTCGGTGAGGCCGAGCGAGTTCACCTGCACGCCGTAACGGAACCGACGCAGCTTCTCGTCCTTCACGCCGTACCGATCGTGCGTGATGCGGTCCCACATCTGCGTGAACGCCCGCATCTTGCACGTCTCCTCGACGAAGCGGATGCCCACGTCGATGAAGAACGAGATCCGTCCGACCACGCCCGGCAGGTCGTCCTCGTCGACCTGACCCGACTCGCGCACGGCGTCGAGGACTGCGACGGCGGTGGCCAGGCCGTACGCGATCTCCTGGACCGGCGTCGCGCCCGCCTCTTGCAGGTGGTACGGGCACACGTTGATCGGGTTCCAGCGCGGGATGTTCCGGGCCGCGTGCACGACCAGGTCGACCGTGAGCCGCTTCGACGCCTCGGGCGGGAAGATGTAGGTGCCGCGGCTCAGGTACTCCTTGACGATGTCGTTCTGCACCGTGCCTGCGAGACGGGCAGGCTCCGCGCCCTGTTGCTCGGCCAGGCCCACGTACATCGCCAGCAGCCACATGGCCGTGGCGTTGATCGTCATCGACGTGTTCATCTCGTCGAGCGGGATGCCGTCGAACAGCGTCCGCATCTCGCCGAGGTGCGGCACCGGGACGCCGACCTTGCCGACCTCCCCGCGTGCGAGCGGATGGTCGGGGTCGTACCCGGTCTGGGTGGGCAGATCGAACGCGACCGACAGGCCGGTCTGGCCGCGCGACAGATTGGTGCGGTACAACTCGTTCGACGCCCGGGCCGACGAGTGGCCCGAGTACGTGCGCATCAGCCAGGGCTTGTCGCGCGAGGCCATGGCTTTATTGTCCCACCGCCGGCCTACTTGCGGCGCAGCGGCATCATCGTGGTGGCCGGTCCTTCCGCCGCAAGGAAGTCGAGGACGAGCTGGTTGACGAGCTCCGGCTTTTCGACCGGCGCCAGGTGCGATGCACCCGGGATCACGGCGAGCTGCGCGTCGGGGATCGTCTCGAACAGCTCGATCGTGTGCTCGAACCGGACGATGTCGTCGTCGCCCACCATCACGAGCGTCGGGGCGGCGATCCTCGCCAGGTCAGCCGGCGGCGTCGCGTAGTCGAACCAGCAATGCATCATCTTGTCGAGCACGACGTCGAACCGGTCGGGGTCGACCGCGTGCTCCCTCCACATGTCACGCATCACCGGGATGAGCGATGCGCTGGCGCCGGGGTCGAACGCCGTCATCGCGTCGGGAGTGAGCCCGTCGGCGCTGAAGTTCGCGCCCATGAGGACGAGCTTGCGCACCAGTTCGGGGCGCTTGATCGCGACGAGCATGCCGACGTCCCCGCCGTCGCTCCACCCGACCAGATGCCCTGGTCCCGTGCCCAGGGCGTCCATGAACGCGATCGTGTCGTCGGCCATCAGGTCGTACGTGATCGGACCCTCGACGTCGGCGGTGCGGCCGTGGCCACGCCGATCCGCGACGATCACGCGGTAGCGCTCGGCGAAGGCCGTCGTCTGGAGCGCGAAGCCGGTGGCATCGGCAAGACCGCCGTGGAGGAGCAGGAGCGGGTCGCCGGACCCGTGCTCCTCGTAATAGGTATGGACGCCGTTGGCGTCGACGTACGTCACGCCGGCGCTCCTCCTCGACGCTCAGCCGTAGTCGTAGAAGCCCTGGCGGGTCTTGCGGCCCAGGCGCTCGGCGCTCACCATGCGTCGCAGCAGCGGCGCCGGCGCGTAGTTCGGGTCGCGGAACTCGGCGTAGAGCGCCTCGACGATTGCGAGGCTGGTGTCGAGCCCGACCAGGTCGAGCAGCTCGAGCGGGCCCATCGGGAAGTTGCAGCCGCCCTTCATGGCGGCGTCGATGTCGTCCCGCGACGCTACGCCGGCGTCGAGGAGCTTCACGGCGTTGTTCAGATAGGGGAAGAGGAGCGCGTTCACGATGAACCCGGCCTGGTCCCGCACGAGGACCGGGTTCTTTCCGCAGGATTCGGCGAAAGCCCGCGCCGTCTCGACGGTCTCGTCGGACGTCGTGATGCAGCGCACGACCTCGACGAGCGGCATCATCGGCGCCGGGTTGAAGAAGTGGATCCCGCACACCCGGTCGGGCCGGCTCTCCATCGCCATCTCGACGACCGGCAGCGTCGACGTGTTCGTGGCGAGGACGGCGGCGTCGTGGCACACCCGGTCCAGCTCGTTGAACAGGTGCTTCTTGACCGCGAGGTCCTCGACGATCGACTCGATCACGAGGTCGCATTCGGCGAGCTCGTGGAGGTCGGTGACGGCGCGGACGCGCCCGACGACGGTGTCGCGCTCGGCGGCGTCGAGCTTGCCCTTGTCGACCTGCTTGCCGAGCGACTTCTCGAGTCCCGCCATCATCTTGTCGGCCGAGCTCTGCTGGCGACTGCGCAGGCAGACCTCGAACCCGGCCTTGGCCGCGACCTCGGCGATGCCGGAGCCCATGATCCCGGAGCCGACGATTCCGACGCGCTTGACCGTCACGATGTGACCCCCTCGGCGAGTAGAAACCTGCACCCTTCGTGCGGAAAGGGCACGTTACCCCCCGGTAGGCTCCCGAGGCCATGAGCCCCAAGCAGGCGTCGGGAACGCTCGCGCTGATCGGCGGGGGCGAGTGGCACGACGGTTGTCGCGAGTTCGACGCCGACCTGCTGGCGCGTGCCGGGGACGAGGTCGTCGTGTTGCCGACGGCGGCTGCGTTCGAGCACCCGGAGCGCGTTGTCGCCCGGGCGACCGACTACTTCTCGGGGCTCGGCGCGTCGGTGCGCGGGCTGTCGGTGCTGCGCCGGGCCGACGCCGAGGACCGCGCCAACGTCAGCGGCGTGAGCGACGCCGGTTTCGTGTACATCGCCGACGGGTCCCCTTTGCACCTGCGCTCGGCCCTCAAGGACTCCGCGCTGTTCGAGGCGATCGTCACCGCGTACCGGAAGGGGTCGGTGCTTGCGGCGTCGGGCGCGGGCGCCACCGTGCTTTGCGACCCGATGGTCGACCCGCGCGGCGGCGCTTACACGGTCGGGCTGGGGGTCGTGCGCGACCTCGCCGTGTTCCCGTATCACGGCACCGCCGCCGACCACCTGCGCGAGCGCTCGATCGACCTCCTGCCCCGCACCGCGACGCTCGTCGGCCTCGACGAGCAAACGGCCCTGATCCGCGACCCCGATGTCACCTGGCGGGTCGCCGGCGCCGGCGTCGTGACCGTGTACGACGGGCGGCAGACCACTGTGATCGAGCACGGCTCGAACGTCGAGCAGCTCGAGGTCTGAGCTACGAGCCGGGCGGCGCGGCCGGCGCCGTGCTCCCCGCGGTCGAGGTCGGCGACTCGGCGATGGTGACCTTCTTGATCGTCACCTTCTTCGTGGGTCGCTGCGTGGCCGGGTCATCGGTCGCGTTGGGATTCGCGAGCGCGGCGATCTTCTGAACGGTGGTGTCGAGGCCCTCGACGACCGTGCCGACGATGCCGTACTGGTAGGGCTGCTGGTTGAGAGCATCGACGCCCTGACCGGTCACGACGAAGAACTGCGACCCGGCTGTCCCGGCCGGCTCCTGCCCGCCCTTGGCCCACGCCACCGACCCGACCTGATACCCGTTCGTCGGCACCTCGGCCTGGATCTGGTACCCGGGCCCGCCGCTGCCGTTCCCCTTCGGCTCGCCAGTCTGGATCACGAAGTCCTTGGCGACGCGATGGAACGTCAGGCCGTCGTAGAAGTTCTTGCGCGCCAGGAACACGAAGTTCTTGACGCTCTCGGGGGCAGCGGTGGCGTCGAGGTCGACGACCATCTTGCCCTCGCTGGTGTCGATGGTTGCCGTGTAGAGCGTGTCGGCTTTGAGCGTGACCTCGCCCCGCTTCGAGAACGTGCGGTCCGGTTCGCTGCCGCCGCTGCTCCGCAGCTGCAGCACGACGAACACGATCACGAGCGGCACGGCGAAGATGGCGATCGTGCGCGCGGTGCGCCACTGCTTGCGCCG
>DATFPZ010000190.1:0-3466 GCA_035264545.1 Acidimicrobiia bacterium | reverse complement strand
CACGAGCGGCTGTTCTTCGCGCCGCTGCTCGACACGCTGGCGGGTGCGGGACCGCTGACAGCAGAGGCGGTCGAGGAGCGCCTGACTGCGTTCGGCTTCCTCGACGTCGCCCACACCCGCGCCGCGCTGCGAGAGCTGACGCAAGGCTTCACCCGCCGCTCTCGCATCATGCAGCAGCTCCTGCCGGTGATCCTGAGCTGGCTCTCGGCGACACCCGATCCGGACCTCGGCCTGCTCCAGCTCCGACGACTCGCCGAGGGCGAAGTCCGATCGGCCTCACTTGCGCGCACCTTCCGGGAATCCCCGCGCGCGGCCGAGCGCACGTGCAGGGTGCTCGGATCGAGCCGGCTGCTCGGCGATGCGTTGCGCCGCCAACCCGACTTCGTCGAAACGCTGGGTGACGACGAGGCGCTCACCCACGAGAAGTCCCGGGACGATCTCGTGGAGGAAGCGCTCGGCAACCTCACGTGGCGGTCGACTGCCGACGAGCGCCGCGTCGGCCTCCGCCGGTTCAAGCGGCGCGAAATGCTGCGCATCGCCGCCCGCGACGTGCTCGGGTTCGCCTCGATCGAGGACACCGAGTGTGAGCTCGCCGGGCTGGCCGAGGCGTGTGTGGAGGCGGCGCTGCGGTCGCTCGGACCGTCGTTGCCGTTCGCGGTGATCGGCATGGGGCGCCTCGGCGGCGGCGAGCTCAGCTACGCGTCCGACCTCGACGTGCTGTACGTCTACGACGGCAAGAATGCCGCCGACTTTCGCGCCGCCGAGAAGATCGCCGAACAACTGATGAGCGAGCTCGGTGGCATCACGCCGGAGGGTCAGACCTTCCGGGTGGACGCGAACCTCCGACCCGAGGGCAAGAAGGGCGCGCTCGCCCGGAGCCTGTCGGGCTACGAGGCGTACTACGAGCGGTGGGCCCAGACATGGGAGTTCCAGGCCCTCCTCAAAGCGCGGACCGTTGCGGGGGACGCGACGGTTTCAGCGCGGTTCGCGACGCTCATCGAGCCGTTCGTGTACCGGGCCCCGTTCCCCGATGACGACGTGCGCGAGGTGCGCCGCATGAAGGCCCGCATCGAGCGGGAGCGCATCCCGCCCAGCGAGGATCCTCGCTTCCATCTCAAGCTGGGCCGCGGGTCGCTGTCGGACGTGGAGTTCACGGTGCAGCTGCTCCAGCTCCGGTACGGCTCGCGCCATCCAGAGATCCGTGTCACGTCGACGACCGGCGCGCTGCACCAGCTGCGCGCAGTCGGATTGCTCGACGCCGGCGACGCCGACGCCCTCGAGGAGGCGTACCGGTTCTGCGAGCGGGCCCGCAACGCGCGGTACCTGCTCACCGGGCGACCCGGCGATGCGCTCCCGACCGACGGGCGGGAGGCGACGCGCCTGGGGCGGCTGCTCGGATACGGGCCCCAGCCCCAGGCCGAGCTGCGGGACGACTACCGCCGGGTGACCCGCCGGGCGCGCAAGGTCGTCGAGCGCGCGTTCTACGGGCGCGCGTGAGCCGCGATCAGCAGATCGCGCCAGCGGCGAGCGGGTTGACGATCCCGGCGCCGAACGTGCTGTCCGGCCCCGGCGTCCCGAGGTCCCCCGCCGTCGTCTTCAGCCGGCTCTTCACTTGCGTGGCGTCGCACGCGCCGTTCGCAGCGCGGAGCAGCGCGGCGGCAGCCGAGACGTGCGGCGTCGCCATCGAAGTTCCGGCGATCGTGCAGTAGCCGCCGTCGTTCCACGTCGACAAGATCTCGACCGCCGGGTTGTTCGCGCAACTGGAAACGGAGACGCCGCCCGGCGCCGCGAGGTCGAGGTAGCTGCCGGTCGTTCCGTAAGCCGGATGGCCGTTGGCGTTGTCCGTGGCGGCGACCGCGATGACGATCGCGTACTGGTCCGAGTAGGCCGCGGGGTACGAGGCTGTGTTGCCGGTCTGACCTTCGTTGCCGGCTGCGGCGGCGACCACGACGTCGTTGTCGCGCGCGTACTCGATCGCGGCCTGCTCGCCGGTCGTCGCGCCCCCGCCCAGGCTCACGTTGATGACATTCGCCCCGTGGTCCACGGCCCACACGATCCCGTCGGCGACGTCGCTCGTGAACCCGTTGCCGTCCGCGCAGAGCACCTTCACCGGGAGGATCTGCGCGCCCGGCGCCGCGCCGGAGATACCGGTGGCGTTGTTGCTCTTCGCGGCGATCGTCCCGGCGACGTGAGTGCCGTGTCCGTTGAAGTCCTCGGTGCCGCCGGTCGCCGGGTCGACGGGCTCGCCGTCGTCGCTGTGCAGGAAGTGCGCGCCCGTGAGCACTTGGCCCGACAGGTCGGGGTGATCCGCCATCACGCCGGTGTCGACCACCGCGACCGTGACACCTCCACCCTGCGTGCCGTCAGCCGCCCACGCGTTCACGTAGGGCACCTTCGTGAACGACCATTGCTGGCCGAAAAGCTGATCGTTCGGGTTCGCCGACGCCCGCACCGGCTTGTCGACGTCGACCCCGATCAGATCGCCGTCGGCCGCCTTCGCCTCCGCGACCGACGCCGCGTGGTCCGGCGAGACCACTGGCGTCGACGTGATGTCCGGCTTCCCGCCCCGCTCCTCCACGGTCAGCAACGGGATCTCCCCGCGCTTGGTGCGAACCTCGGTGGTCGAGGCCACCTCGCGCGCCTGCGCGCCGGCTTCCTCACGGGAGATCGGCCGGTCCGACGGCGGACGCGCCGGCTCGTTCGCACCATCGGGCGTATTTGCAGGTCCGGCGCTCTGGCACGCGACCGGCGCCGGGGGTGGAGGCGGACGCGGCTCACCTCCGAAGCACGCAGCGCCCGCGAACGCGACGAGTGCCGCCCCGAGGACGAGCGCCACACGAGGCCGCCCTGCCCAACTCATGGGCGCTGAGGCTAGCCGTGGCCGTCAGATGTCGTAGTACATGTAGAACTCCCACGGGTGCGGGCGGAGACGAAGCTCGTCGATCTCGTTCTCCCGCTTGTAGGAGAGCCACGTGTCGATCACGTCCTGCGTGAAAACGCCGCCGGCGAGCAGGAACTCGTGGTCGGCTTCGAGCGCGGCCAGTGACTCGTCGAGCGAGCCCGGCACCTGCGGGACCTTCGCCATGTCCTCGGGAGGCAAGTCGTAGAGGTCCTTGTCGAGCGGGTCCGGCGGCTCGATGCGGTTCTGCACCCCGTCGAGCCCGGCCATGAGCATCGCCGAGAACGCCAGGTACGGGTTGCAGGACGGGTCGGGGGGGCGGAACTCCAGGCGCTTCGCCTTGGGGCTCTTCGAGTACACGGGGATGCGAACGCACGCGGAGCGGTTGCGCTGCGAGTACACGAGGTTGACCGGCGCTTCGTAGCCGGGCACGAGCCGCTTGTACGAGTTCGTGGTCGGCGCCGCGAAGGCGAGGATCGCGGCCGCGTGCTTGAGGAGGCCGCCGATGTACCAGCGCGCGAGGTCCGAGACCTGGCCGTAGCCCTTCTCGTCGAAGAACAGCGGCTC
>DATFPZ010000189.1:0-9018 GCA_035264545.1 Acidimicrobiia bacterium | reverse complement strand
GCCCGAAGTCGCCCGCGACGAGCAGGGTTACGTCGTCACCGGCCCCGACGTGGCGGGCGATCGTGCCGGAACCGGCTGGAGGCTCGAGCGCCCACCACTGATGTTCGAGACGACCGTGCCGGGCGTGTTCGCGGTGGGTGATGTGCGTGCGCAATCGGTCAAGCGGGTGGCGTCGGCGGTCGGGGAGGGGTCGGTCGTCATCCAGCAGGTCCACCAGTACCTCGAAGGCAGAACCGCGCAGGTGGCCTCCGGCGCGTGAACCGGCTTGCGCGTGCGTTCACGATCGTCCACACTGTTCGCCTGATGGACCACCAGAGCCTCCTCGTAGTTGTTACCTAGCGCGCAGCCGGCCCAACCGCGCCTGCGCGCCTTCGCCCCTCGCAAAAGCGGGGGGCTTTTCATATCCCGAGAACACGACGATGCGTTCCTGAAGCCCGCTGAGCGGGCCCGGTGAACGCATCGGGGAGAGGAACGACGATGAAACTGACCGGCGCCCAGGCCCTCATCAAGAGCCTCGAGATGGAGGGCACCGAGGTCATGTTCGGGCTGCCGGGCGGGGCGATCCTGCCCGTGTACGACCCGCTGATCGACTCGTCGATCCGCCACATCCTCGTCCGCCACGAGCAGGGCGCCGGCCACATGGCCGAGGGATTCGCACACGCGACCGGTCGTCCCGGCGTGGCGATGGTGACGAGCGGGCCAGCCGCCACCAACATCGTCACCGCCCTGTGCGACGCCTACATGGACTCGGTCCCGATCGTGGTGATCACCGGGCAGGTGCCGTACGCGGTGATCGGCAGCGACGCGTTCCAGGAATGCGACACCGTCGGGATCACCATGCCGGTCACGAAGCACAACTGGCTGGTCACCGATCCGCAGGACATCCCGCGCTACGTGCGCGAGGCCTTCCACGTCGCGACGACCGGCCGGCCCGGACCGGTGCTCGTCGACGTCCCCAAGGACATCGCCAACCAGATGATGGACTGGTACTGGCCGGACGCCGTCGACCTGCCGGGCTACAAGCCGAACGTCAAGGGCCACCCGAAGCAGATCAAGGACGCGGCTCGGCTGTGGGGCGAGGCGCACCGGCCGGTGATCTATGCCGGCGGGGGGATCCTCAAGGCCCGCGCCTCGGGTGCGCTCAAGGCGTTGGCGGAGGCGACCGGGACGCCGGTGGTGACCACGCTCATGGCGCGCGGATCGTTCCCGGACGACCATCCGCAGTGCCTGGGCATGCCCGGCATGCACGGCAACTACACCGCAGTCACGTCGATGCAGAAGTGCGACCTGCTCATTGCGTTGGGCTCGCGCTTCGACGACCGCGTGACGGGCAAGGTGGGCGCTTTCGCGCCCGGCGCCAAGGTGATCCACGTCGATATCGATCCCGCCGAGCTCGGGAAGGTCCGCCGGCCCGACGTGCCGATCGTCGGCGACTGTCGGCTCGTCATCGAGGAGCTCGTGAAGGCGGTGCAGTCGAACCAGCAGAAGCGCGAATGGCCCGACCTCACGCCGTGGTGGACGCAGCTGCGCGAGTGGCAGGAGCGTTACCCGCTCCACTACGACCAGCCGGAGGACGGTCCGCTGAAGCCGCAGTACTGCATCGACATGCTGCGCGACCACTGTCCCGACGACACGATCGTCGTGTCCGGGGTTGGCCAGCACCAGATGTGGTCGAGCCAGCGCTGGAGGTTCAACCACCCGAACACGTGGGTGAACTCGGGCGGTCTCGGCACGATGGGGTTCGCCGTCCCGGCGTCGATCGGGGCCAAGGTCGGCAAGCCCGACCGGATGGTCTGGGCCATCGACGGCGACGGCTGCTTCCAGATGACCGCGCAGGAGCTCGTGACGGCGTCGGCCGAGCGCATCCCGGTGAAGGTCGCCATCCTCAACAACGCGTACCTCGGCATGGTCCGCCAGTGGCAGGAGCTCTTCTACGAGGAGCGCTACAGCGAGGTGTACCTGTCACCCGACCTGCCCGACTACGCCAAGTGGGCCGAGGCGATGGGGTGCGTGGGCTTCAAGGTCGACACGCCCGACGACGTCGTGCCCACGATCGAGAAGGCGAACCAGATCGACGACCGTCCCGTCGTGGTCGACTTCCAGGTCGACTACCGAGAGAAGGTGTACCCGATGGTGCCGGCCGGGGGCTCGAACGACGACATCATCTTGGACCCCGCCCACGACAAGTCGGTCGGGAGGTAGCGATGGCGAACGGTGCGGCGCAACATCACATCCTCTCGGTCCTCGTCGAGAACAAGTTCGGTGTGCTGTCGCGGGTCGCGGGGCTGTTCTCGCGGCGGGGCTACAACATCTTCTCGCTGGCGGTCAGCCCCACCGAGGACGAACGGCTCAGCCGCATGACGATCGTCGTCGACGCCGAGTCGGCGCCGCTCGAGCAGATCACGAAGCAGCTCAACAAGGTGATCCCGGTGATCAAGATCACGGAGCTCTCACCGGACGAGGCCGTCGAGCGTGAGCTCATGCTGGCCACCGTGAAGGCCGGTGCCGAGACCCGCTCGCAGGTCACGGAGCTCGCCGCGATCTTCGAGGCGAAGATCGTCGACGTGGGCTACGAGGCGATGACGCTCATGGTGGCCGGCACGCCGGAGAAGCTCGACGCCATCAGCGACCTGCTGACGCCGTTCGGGATCGTCGAGTCGCAGCGCACGGGCCGGATCGCCCTACCCAAGCTGGCCCGTCAGACCACCAAGCTGCGAGCGGTCAAGGACCGGGGAGCGTAGGAGTCTGTGTGGACTGGTTTTGGCGTCGCTGACCTAGAACTATTCGAGGTTATCGACGCCAAAACATGAAATCGGGAAGGACGAGATGCCCGCCACCATCTATTACGACGACGACGCCGACCTCGCGCTGCTCGAAGGGCGCAAGGTCGCGGTGCTCGGCTACGGGTCGCAGGGCCACGCCCACGCCCTCAATCTGAAGGAGTCAGGCGTCGACGTGCGGGTCGGGCTGCGCGACGGGTCGTCGTCGTGGGCCAAGGCCGAGGCCGCCGGGCTGACGGTCACCACGATCGCGCAAGCCTGCAAGGAAGCCGACGTGATCATGGTCCTCCTCCCCGACACCGAGCAGGCCGCGATCTACAAGCGCGACATCGAGCCGAACCTCGACGACCGCGACTCGCTCGCGTTCGCGCACGGGTTCAACATCCACTTCGGCCAGATCCGCCCTCCCAGGGGCGTCGACGTGTGGATGATCGCCCCGAAGGGACCGGGCCACCTCGTGCGCCGCACCTTCGAAGAGGGCGGCGGCGTCCCGTCGCTCGTCGCCGTGCAAGCCGACGAGACCGGCAAGGCGAAGCAGACCGCGCTCGCGTACGCCCGCGCCATCGGCGCCACCCGCGCCGGCGTGCTCGACACGACGTTCGAGGAGGAGACGGAGACGGACCTGTTCGGCGAGCAGGTCGTTCTCTGCGGGGGCCTCACCGAGCTCATCAAGGGGAGCTACGAGACGCTCGTCGCCGCCGGCTACCAACCCGAGTCGGCGTACTTCGAGACGCTGCACGAGGTGAAGCTCATCGTCGACCTCATCTACGAGGGCGGCATCACCAACATGCGCTACTCGATCTCGGACACCGCCGAGTACGGCGACATGACCCGGGGCCCGCGCATCATCACCGACGAGACGCGAGCCGAGATGCGCCGCATCCTCGATGACATCCAGTCTGGCCGTTTCGCCAACGAGTGGATCCTCGAGAACCAGGCCGGCCGTCCGGTGTTCAACGCGCTGCGCAAGAAGTCGGCCGAGCACCCGATCGAGGAGGTCGGGGAGCGTCTGCGGGCGATGATGCCGTGGATCGGCGCCGGCCGGACTCGCCCCCAGGACGCGTCCGGCGGTTGACGCCCTCGCGGGCGCGCGGTCGAGGACGACGGGTCTCTCCTCACTACGCCTCTGGTAGTCGAGTCGTCCGCTTGACGGTCCGCGTCGACGCGAACAGGATGACGGCGCCCGAGGTAGCCGTTTCCGCTCAATCTGGGACTTCGGGAAAGGGAAACCGAGGCGCGCGGGTCTGCGGGCGCCGCGCGAAGGGGCAGATTGGGACGCCAGGGCGTTGCTTGCAGCGAATCAGGCGCGCGCGTGGCCTACGCCGTCATGGCGGCCGGCGCGATCGGCGTGCTCGCGCTCGCTCTCGGGTTGCTCGGTTCGGTCGCGGACGCTGCGTTCCTGATTGTCGGCGCAGGGGCGGTCGTGGCCATGGCCGTCGGGCTACGCCGTAATCGGCCTGCCGCGCGCTGGCCGTGGATGATCATCGCGGCCGCGCTGGTCGTGTTTCTCGTGGGCGGTGGGGTCCGCGAGGCGTTCGGCACCCTCGGCGACCTCTCTTCGGATCGATCGCCGGTGCCAGATGTCATCACGTTGTCGGGGTACGCGATCCTCGGCATCGGCGTCCTCGGCCTGGCGAACGTCCGCCGCCGGGGAGCCCGCGATGTCGACGGAATGCTCGACGGGCTCATTGCCGCCTTGGCTGCGATGGCACTCGCGTGGATCTTCCTCATCAACCCCACCCTGTTCCACGAACAAGCGCCCCTCCCTGTGCGACTTCTTCTCTCGTGCTATCCGCCGCTGTCAGTGTTCATCGTCGCGATGATTGCGCGTCTCGCTTTCAACACCGGGAAGCGCCGCCCGTTGTCGTATGGGCTCCTCCTCGGAGCGGGAACGGCGATGCTCGTCGGGGACGTCGTGTACATGCTCCTCGAGACCCACGTGGTGACGCTGCCTCAGCACGTGTTCGACGTCCCCTACGCGCTCGCTTGTGTCCTGTTCATCGGGGCAGTGCTCCATCCGTCGATGCACGAGCTCACGGAGCCGCTTCCCGCGGACGAGTTGGCTCCGACCAAGGGAAGGCTGGCGTTCGTCGCGGTTGCACTCGCGTTCCCGGCGCTGATCACGGTGGTCCGAGTCGACGCCGAGGTCGGCGATCGCTTCGCCTTCGGGATCATCATCATGGCGCTGACCCTTGCCGCGGCATGGCGGATGTTCCGAGCGCTGCGTGCGTATGCGCGTTCGGAAGAACGGCTCACGCACGCCGCGACGCACGATGCGCTCACCGGCCTTCCGAATCGGGCATACGCGCAGGACCATCTCAATTCGCTGGTCGGGCGGCCGAGACACGAGCGTGGGCTGGTCGCGCTCCTCTTCCTCGATGTCGACCGCTTCAAGCTCATCAACGACAGCTACGGTCACAGCTTGGGCGACGAGCTGCTCCTCGCCGTGGCCCGGCGGCTCCGCACGACGACACGTCCCGGCGACCTGGTCGCACGCATCGGCGGAGACGAGTTCGTGATCGTCCTGGGCGATGTGCCGACGACGAGGAAGGCGTTCGAGGTGGCGGAGCGCACCCGGCTCAGCTTCCAGATTCCGTTCAACGTTCGCGGCGTCGAACTCATCGCGTCAGCCAGCATCGGCGTGTCCTCGAGCGACGGAACCGATCCGTCGCTCGACGCGGAGGCGCTCATCCGCGACGCCGACACGGCCATGTACCGCGCCAAGGAGACAGGCCGCGACGCAGTGTGCGTGTTCGACTCGTCGATGCGGGACTCGGCCACGCAGCGCGTCGAGCTCGAGCGCGACCTTCGCCACGCGATGGAGTCGGAGGAGCTATACCTGCTCTATCAGCCCGTCGTGCAGCTCCCGATGGGCACGATCGAGGGCTTCGAGGCGCTGCTGCGCTGGTCGCACCCGTCCCGAGGCGAGCTCCTGCCGACGTCGTTCGTTCCGCTCGCCGAGGACACCGGGCTCATCGTGCCGATCGGTACGTGGGTGATCGAGGAGGCGTGCCGCCAGTTGTCCTGGTGGCACGAGCAGATCCCGAACGGCGACGACCTCTACGTCGCGGTGAACGTCTCGGTGCGTCAACTGCGCGACCCGCAGCTCGTCGCGTGTGTTCGAAATGCGCTGAAAGGCGGGAAGCTCGCCGTCGGGTCGCTCTGCTTGGAGCTCACCGAGAGCTTGCTCATGGACAACCCCGGTGCGGCCGCCGAGCTCCTCGAGCAGCTTCGATCGGCGGGGGTCGGTCTCTCGATCGACGACTTCGGCACCGGTTATTCGTCGCTCTCATCCTTGCGGCGCCTACCCGTCGACCGCGTGAAGATCGACCAGTCGTTCGTCGAGGGTCTCGACCGCGACACTTCAGACGAGAGCCTCGTCGCCGCGATCGTGGCGATGGCCAGTGCGCTGCGGGTGACGACCGTCGCCGAGGGGGTCGAGACGTACGCGCAGGGCAGACGTCTCCACCAGCTCGGCTGCAACTTCGCCCAAGGCAACTTCTACTCGCGTCCCATCCCCTCGGCGAGAGTCCCCGCCGTGGTCGACCAGTTCGGTGTCGCCCGTCGCTCGCACCTCAGGGTGGTGCCCGATGTCGGGCTCGCATGAGCGCGTCACTCGGACGAGGTCAAGCGGTGTGCGCGTGGCCTCCTGGGAGAAGGTGCTCGAGGGCCGGCTCCAGGTCCAGTGGCCGGATGGCCGCTTCCAGCCCCCGTCCCTCGAACAGGATCTCGTACATCGACGGATCCGCCGTCTCGAGCCGGGCGAAGTACGCGTCGAGGTCGCAGTACACGGGCAAGCTCGCAGGCGAGTCGAGATACGGCACCGGCTCGAGACCGGCGAAGCGCTGGAACGGGTCGGCCATCGCCCCCTGAAGGAGGTTCAGCACCACGAGGTCGAGAATCGTCACGACCCACTTCACGTGACAGCGCAGTGCGAGCTGAGCGACGCCCTGGTACAGACCGAGGCTCACGAGGCCATCCGTCGCCCGACCTCGGTACTCGGAGTCGACCGCGAGGGTTGCGACGTCCCAGGCGCGGTCGCCATCGAGACGGAGGCTCGTACGCGCGAGCACGTCGTCGATGCCATGACCCCAAACAGGCTCGATGTCGCCGAGGCTCTTCAGGCCGATTGCTGAGGGGAGCACGAGTCGGATCGCACCGGCGGGCAGTCGTCGTCGATGGTCGAGCGCGCAGACGAAGAGCGTCGAGGCTTCGTACGGCCCGTACTCCGCCTCGAGGAGCTCCGGCGTGTTGTTGAAGAACTCGTAGAACACCTCCCGCTCGACGTGACGGGCGAGCTCCGATTCGGGCGCGTCTGCTGCGAACGCATACACGCCGAACGGCTCGGACGGTCGTCCTGCTTCGGCGACGACCCGACCGCCGAGCTCCCGGAGCTCCTCACGGTCGAGTGCGACCGATGCCGCGCTCACGATCAAAACTCCCTCGCGACGACCTCGACCGCGTCGAAGTAGTCGCGCGTGAACTTCGTGGCTACAGCGGCGTCGAACCGCTGGCAGGTATAGATGTCGACGCTAAAGAACAACATTGGTTCCTCCCACGCGTAGAAATGGGCGCCGGAGTTCTCCCAGTGGATCCATCCGGCCCAACCGTGCGTGTCCGAGCGGTGCGTCGCCGGCTCCATCAGCGGCTTCATGCCGCACACTGAGGAGAGACCCGACAGATAGCTTCTTATGCGCTCGTCCGTGATCGGCTCACGGCACGTTCCCTCCACCACGAGACGCTGTCGGAGGATCATCGGAGCCAAGTCCCGCCACTCGGGTGTCGCGGTGATCACCTCCACCATCCGCCACGACGCGGAAGGACGTCACGTGCGCGAGCGCAGCATCGGATCTCCACGCACAGTGTTCAGTATCGGTAGAGCTGAGTGCTCTGTCCAGCTGTGTGGTCAGAGTTGTCACCAATTGAACCGAGACTTCGGGCACGATTTTTTCTGCGCCCGCGGTGAAAGCCCGTTGTTTAGGATCACGTCCGATGCCCGGTCACCGCTGACCCAGCCCGCTCGTCCGTTTCGTTCCCCTCGCGGCGCGGTTGCCACTCGGGCTCATCGCGTCGTTGCTGCTCGTCAACCTCGCCGACGAGTGGTTCTCCTTTCTCCCCGCCGGCGCGATGGAGTCGATCCGCGCCGACTTCGGGCTGACATACGCACAGGCCGGCGTGCTCCTTGCGCTGCTCCCGGCAGGCGGACTGCTCGGCATCTTTCTCATGGCGGCCGCCGACTTCGTGAGCCGCCGGCTGCTCGGCGCGGCTGGCGCGTTGGTGTACGCGCTGTGCCTGCTCACATTCGCCACCGGTCGTTCGTTTGCGGTGCTGGCGATCGCGTCGTTGCTCTGGGGCGCGGCCAGCGACGCGTTCGTGCACGCGACGCAGCTCGCGCTGGCCGAGCTCGCAGGCGACGAGCTCGACGCGACGCTGGCGCGCACGAACGTGCTCGGGTCCGTCGGTGACCTGCTCGGCCCCGTCACGCTGTCGGTCGCGTCCGCTACGGGTATCGGATGGCGTCCCGTGTTCGCAGTTGGCGGCGTGCTCATGCTCGGGTACGCCGGCGTGCTCGCGGCCCAGCCGCTGCCGCCGCCTCAACCCGACGGCTCGACGCCGTGGTCGGTGGCACGCGCCGTGCTGGGTGACACCCGCGTCGTCAGGCTCGCCGCGATCTGGGCGTTGATCGCCCTGCTCGACGAGCCGTTCCTCGGCTTTCTCATCGCCAACCTCGAGGAGACGCACGGCGTCTCCGCCGCGGTTGCCACTGCGCTGGTCGGAGCGATCGTCGCCGGCGGGATCGTCACGTACACGCTGCTGGCAGCCGCGCGTCGTTCCTTCTCGGCGCGCTCGCGATTGACCGCGGCGTCGATCGGTCTGCTCGGTACCGTCGTGGTCATGGTGGCCACGCCGTGGCCGGCCGCGATCGCCTTCGCCGGCGTCGGCTTCGGCGCCGCGATCGCACTCCTCTGGGTCACGCTGCAGGGCATCACGCTGCGACTCCGGCCGCGCCAGGCCGGCACCACGCAGGCCGCGGTGTCGGGGCTGGCAACCGTCGGGGTCGTCCTGCCGCCGCTGATCGGCATGGCCGCCGACCGGTTGGGGCTCGGCCCGGCGATGTGGCTCTTCGCGCTGGCACCCGCCGCCATCCTGCTGCTCGCGCTCACGGTTCGGGAGACGTCCCGTGCGTAATCTCGACCCGTGCGCGACGTCCTCCTCACCGTGGTCGCGGCGGTCGTCG
>DATFPZ010000188.1:0-5888 GCA_035264545.1 Acidimicrobiia bacterium | reverse complement strand
GCTCGGGCGACGCCACCGACGCGGTCGCCGAGACAGTGGACCGCCTCGGGATCGCCGCGGTCGTGGACGGCGTCGGCGCGGCATCGCGGGCGCTCGAGCTGGCCGTCGAGTACGCGAAGGAGCGGCGCCAGTTCGACCGTCCCATCGGTTCGTTCCAAGCCCTGCAGCACCTCTGCGCCGACATGCTCCGCGCCGTCGAGCTCGCCCGTGCCGGCGCGTACTACGCGTGCTGGGCCGCCGACGCCGCCGACCCGGCCGAGCGCCACCGCGCCGCCACGATGGCGCAGGCGTTCGCGGCCGACGGGCTGTACACAGTGGGCGCGTCGCTCATCCAGGTGCACGGCGGCATCGGATTCACGTGGGAGCACGACGCTCACCTCTATTACAAGCGTCTCCTCACGCTGAAGGAGCTCGGCGGCGGCTCGCCCGGTCAGCTCGAGGAGCTCGCCTCCCTGGTACTGGATTCGGGCTAGTTTGGGTCTCCGGCTGGACAGGTGACCAAATGGTCACCTATTCTCGCAGCGTGGACGAAGTGTTCAGGGCCCTCGCCGACCCGACCCGGCGGAGCCTCCTCGACGAGCTGTTCCGGGAAGACGGGCAGACGCTGAACGCGCTCGAGGAGCATTTCTCGATGACGCGCTTCGGCGTCATGAAGCACTTGAAGCAGCTCGAGGAGGCAGGACTGGTGGTCACCCGGCGGCGAGGCCGCGAGAAGCTGCACTTCCTGAACGCCGTCCCCATCCAGCTCGTCCACGACCGGTGGGTGAGCAAATACGCCGAACCCTGGGCCGCCGGGCTGAGCGGGCTCAAGCGCCAACTGGAGGGACACATGGAGAAGGTTTTCGAGATCTACATCAAGACCACGCCCGAGCGCCTGTGGGAGGCGATCACCGATCCCGACATCCGCGCCAAGTACAACTTCGGCGCTTCGGCCAGTTCGGACTGGACGCCCGGCGCTCGCTACGAGATGAGCGCGGGCGGCGGGACCGTCCCCTTGGGCGAGGGCGAGGTGCTCGAGGCCGACCCGCCCCACCGGCTCGTGCACACGATGACCGCGTTGTGGAGCGACGAGGTGAAGAGCGAAGGGGCGTCGCGTGTCACGTGGGAGATCGAACCAATCGGCGACTCGTGCCGCCTTACCCTCACGCACGACCAGCTGCGCGACGACGCGAACGCGGAGCTCTACGGCGGCTGGCCGCAGATCCTGTCCGGCCTCAAGACGTGGCTCGAGACGGGCGAGCTGCTCACGACGCCGGGTTCGCTCATGTACTCGCAGGATTCGGGAGCGGCGTAAACCGACTGTGAGCCATTGCACGGCTGCGCCGTCGCCCGCGCACGTCAGGGCGGCGGCGTCGCCGCGTGGTCGGCCGCTGGACACAGGAAGGAGCTTCGATGCGCAAAGTCGTCGTGATCGAACACGTGACGCTCGACGGCGTAATGCAGGCGCCGGGCCGTCCCGACGAGGACGACCGCGACGGGTTCGATCACGGCGGCTGGGCGCAGGCGAACGTCGACGACGTGATGGGCCGGATGTTGGGCGAGGGAATGTCGCAGGACGGGCCGCTGCTCCTCGGGCGCCGGACCTACGAGGACTTCTTCTCGTTCTGGCCGCAGCAGACGGACAATCCGTACACGGAAGCGCTCGACAACGCCGAGAAGTACGTGGCCTCCAGAACGCTCCGGGAGCCCCTGCCGTGGCGGAACTCCAAGCTCCTCGAGGGCGATGCCGTGAGCGCCGTGGCCGAGCTCAAGGAGCCGCCCGGCGAGGACTTCACGGTGCTCGGCAGCGGGCAGCTGGTGCAGTCGCTGATGCGGCGCGACCTCGTCGACGAGTTCCTGCTGATGATCCACCCGCTGCTGTTCGGGACGGGCCGCCGACTGTTCCCCGACGGCGGTCCGTTCGCGGCGCTGCGGCTCGTCGACAGCGTGACGACGACCACCGGCGTGATGATCGCCAGATACGAGGCGACAGCAGGGTCGAACGCCAATCCTTGACCGAGGCGCCTATCGGGCGAAAACTGGCACTACCTCCCGAGCGGGGACGAATCGCCAATTGCCCCCGTTGGGAGAACACGGAAGGTGGGAGACCAGATAGGACCGGGGTCTCCCGCCTTCCTGCATCAAGGGATCAGGCGTTCCCAGAAGGCTGCTTCTGGCGCGCCGGCCAGTCCCGTGAAGCGACGGCTGCGACCGCGACGGCGGCGAGCACCACGAGGCTCGGCTCGGCCGGCACCCGGAAGCGCGTCTGCCCGTACGTGGCGGCGGACGCGATCGTCACGATCAACACCGGGACGAGCAGCGGCCACGACCGCCGCCGGCGCCGCCGCATCACGACCCAGCCGCCGACGGCGGCAACGAGCAGCGGGTAGAACGCGATCAGCCCGAGCGTCGTGACCCACCCCTCGCGCCCCTCCCCCTTGTTGTAGCTGACCATGTCCCACGGGCGGAACAGGCTCCAGGTGCGCCCGACGCGCGCGGACGCGACGAGCACGGCGCGCTTCTTGTGGTCCCCGATGTAGTCGAACGCGCGATCCCGGTAGATTCTGCTGTCGACCGACTGGTCGCCGCGGGGGTTCGCGCCGAGGCACTTCAGATCGGTGAGCCCGATGCCGTCCCCGAAGTACACCGAGTCGCAGTTCGAGCCGAGCAACGCGATGCCGTCGTTCGTCGACAGGTAGGTCGGCTCGTCGAAACGGGCGAGGTTGTAGCCGACCCACGGCGCGATGAGGACCGCAGCCGCGAGCACGCCGACGCCGGCGAGCTTCCACCGCTGCGCCGACGCGATCGACCGCGCCACGAGCGCCGCCGGCACCGCGAGGAGCGGGACGAGCAGCACCAGCTCGGCTCGGGTCAACGCGCCGAGCCCGCACAACGCGCCGACGATCAGTGCATTCCAGATGTTCGGCTCGCGTATGAGGCGGTAGGCGTACAGCAACGCCAGCGCCACGACGAGCGTGGCGAGCGTCTCGGACATAATCAGCCCGTCGTTCACCCACAGGTTCGGGTAGATCGCGGCGATCCCGGCGGCGATCCACCCGGCGCGGTCCCCCCCGAGCCGGCGCGCCACCAACCCGATGACGACGACGGCCGCCGTCCCCAGCACTGACATCGTGAGCCGCTGCGGGATCAGCGCCTGGCTCGTCACGAACGACACCGGAGCGAGCACGAGGACGGTGAACGGGGGATGGTCGGCGGCCGGGTCCTTGCCCTCGCGGATCACGCCGCGGCTCAGCGCCTGCGGGTCGAACGGCTCGAGGAACCCGTCGCCGCGCGCCAGGCGGTTGGCCTCGGCGTTGTAGAAGAGCTGGTCGCCGTGGATCGGCTGGTTCGTCTTCGCGAACGCCACGTAGGCGACGCGCAGCGCGAGCGCGGCCAGCGCGATCAACAACAGGATGCGCCAGAACCGACGGTCGTCGCGCGTGACCGCAGGCGCCGGGTCCGACATGGCCCGGGAGCCTAGGGGCGCGACCGGTTCAGCGGCGGTTGCTGAGAAGCAGGCACCCGGCGAGCGGCCCACCACCGGCAGCGGCCACGCCGACTTCGGGGTCGCCCGGAACCTGCCGCTCCCCCGCCTCGCCCCACAGCTGCACGCACGCCTCGTGGAGGAACCCGTAGCCGTGCAACCGGCCCGCCGACAGCTGCCCGCCGTGCGTGTTCAGGGCCAGCTCCCCGTCGCGCGCGATGCGCTGCCCGCCCTCGACGAACGGCCCCGACTCGCCCCTCCCGCAGAAGCGCATGGCTTCGAGCCACGCCATCGTGATGAAGCTGAACCCGTCGTACATCTCGGCCAGCTGCACGTCCGACGGCTGGATGTCGGTGCGCGTCCACATCTGCGCGGCGGCGTCGCGGCACGCCATCGTCGTCAGGTCGTCGAACTGGTCCCACGACGGCCGGCCGTACAGCGCGGTCCCGACCGCCTCCACCTGGATCGGGGGCCGGCGCAGGTCGGGCACCGTGTCGGCGTGCGACACGATGACCGCCGTCCCGCCGTCGCACGGCACGTCGCAGTCGAACAGGCACAGCGGCGACGAGATCATCCGGGCGTCGAAGTAGTCGTCCATCGTCATCGGGTCGCGGTAGATGGCCTTGGGGTTGACGCCCGCGTTCTTGCGGGCGTTGAGCGCGATCTGGGCCAGCTGCTCGCGCGTCGTGCCGAACTCGTGGAAGTGCCGCTGGGCGAACATCGCGATCCACGTCGTCGCCGATGGCGCTGCGAACGGCAACGTCCACTCCATGAAGCCGCCGGCGCGGAAGCTGCCGCCGCGCCCCCCGCCGCCCGGCATGACCGCCGACCGCCCTTCCTTGCCCTGCGCGCTGCCCTCGTAGACGCTGCGGAAGCACAGCACGTGTGTCGCCAGCCCCGCAGCCACGGCCAGGCACGCGTCGATGACCGACCCGAGCTGGCCGGGCAGCTCGATCCCGCCCGTGTACCAGCCGATCTCGAGGCGCAGCGCGTCCTGCACCTCGACGAGCCCCGCGCCCGAGAACCCGGGCGGGGTGTCCATCGGTCCCGGGTACGTGGCGATCCCGTCGATGTCGGCGGGGGTCAGGCCGGCGTCCTCGATGGCGGCCATGCACGCGTCGAGCGTCAGATCGAGCGGGTCGCGGAAGAGTCGACGGCCGATGTCGGACTGCCCCGCGCCGCTGATCACGGTGCGCCGTTCGATCGCGTCGACGGCCATCAGGGCGCGGGCTCGAACAGCGGGATGTAGACCGCCTCGTCATCGTCGTCGTGCCGCTCGAACACAACCTGCACCGGCATGCCGACGCGCACGTCGTCGGGCCCGCAGTTCACGATGTTGGTCGTGAGCCGCAACCCTTCCTACTCGGGCAGCTCGACGATCGCGACGACGAACGGCGGCTCGGGGCCCGGCATCCACGACTGGACGTTGATCGAGAACGTGTGCACGGTGGCGCGGCCGGACACGGCCTCGACAGCGAGGTTCTTGCCGTGGCACTTCGGACAGCGCGGCGTCGGCGGGTGCACGTACGTGCCGTCGTCCTGGCAGCGCAGGAACCGCAGCTCGCCCTCGGCGCCGCCGGTCCAGAAGTGCCGGTTCCGGTCGGAGATGCGGGGCAGGATCCGGAACGGGACGTCGTCGCTCACACGTCCTCTTCGGGCTCGGGCGCGGCGTCGAAGCCGGCACGGGCGTGCGGGATCGCCTCGACTGCGGGCAGCAGCCCGAACCCGGGCAGCGTGAGCATGATCGAGCCGAGGATCTCGTCCCAGCTCGCGCCGACCTCCTTCGCCAGCATGGCGTGGCGCCGCACGCCCGCCGGGTTGCGCAGGATCACCGTGCAGGCCATGCGGATGAGCTCGTGGGTCTTGCGGTCCGGCGCCTTGAGCGAGTCGATCTGGCTGAGCCAAGCGTTCTGCGCCGCGTGGAGCGCGGGGAACACCTCGTCGAGCGGCCCCTCGAAACGGGGGAAGCTCCAGTCCGGCTGGTCCTTCGGCACGGCGATGACGATAGCTACGCCGCTCCCCGGTGTGCGCGCTCGAGTCCGCGGCGCCGGAACACGGGGATCGTCACGTCCTCCGACGTCTCCTGGAAGAGGACTTCGAGCGGCATGCCGATCTCGAGCGCGTCGAAGTCGCAGTCGACGACGTTGGTCATCATGCGCGGGCCCTCGTCGAGGTCGACGACAGCCGCCACGTACGGCACCCGCTCGGGGAACGGCGGCAGGTCGTTGCGGCGCACCACCGACCACGTGTACAGCGTCGCCCGGCCGCTGGCCTCCACCCACTCGACGTTGGTGCTCCAGCACACGGGGCAGAACGGCCGGGGATAGAAGTGGTAGCGGCCGCAGTCGCAGCGACGGATGAGGAGCGTGCCCGTTCGGGCTGCGTCCCAGAACGGTTGGGTCTCGGGGTCGGGCGCCGGCAGATC
>DATFPZ010000187.1:0-3318 GCA_035264545.1 Acidimicrobiia bacterium | reverse complement strand
CGGCTCCTCGTGCACGACGGCGCGCTCGTCGCCGACGAGCCGGTTGAACAACGTGGACTTCCCGACGTTCGGTCTGCCGACGATCGCGATCGAGAACGGGCCTGCCTCGGTCTCCGGCTGGGTCTCGGTCTCGGGCCGGGTTTGCGGTGGCGCTGCCGGAGGCAATGCCGCCACCACCGTGTCGAGCAGGTCGCCGCTCCCCCGCCCGTGCAATGCCGACACGGCATACGGGTCGCCCAGGCCGAGCTGCGTGAACGCCCACGCGTCGCTCTCACGTGAGCCATCGTCGACCTTGTTGACGACGACGACCGCCGGCGGACCGGCGCCGCGCAGGAGTGATGCGACGCGTGCGTCCTCCTCCATGATGCCGACGGTGACGTCGACGACGAGGATGATCACATCTGCCTGAGCGACCGCCCGTTCGGCCTGCTGGCTCACCTCATGATCGAGATCGCCGCCACCGGCGAGCCAGCCGCCCGTGTCGACGACACGGAACTGGCGGCCCGCCCACTCGGCGACGAGCTCCTTGCGGTCCCTGGTGACACCCGGTTGGGCCTCGACGATCGCCTGCCGCCCGCCGGCGAACCGGTTCACGAGCGTCGACTTGCCCACGTTGGGCCGGCCGACGATCGCGACCACCGGCAGCACTCCGTTCACGTTTCCTCATCGGCGCCGTCGTAAGCTCCGGCTCTGCGGCGACGGTCAGCAAAGCCGCCGTCGCCGCGCAGGGCAGCGACGAGTGACGCGCCGTCGGTGGGGACGACCTCGACCGGACGAGGAAGGTCCTGGACGGCCATCCCGTCGAGGAAACGGTCGCGTGACAGCACGACGTCGGGCACGAGGTACCGATCGCCCGGCGGCTGCGAGGCGAGTGCGTCGCACACGTCGCGCCCTGTCAGTAGGCCGGTCACAGCGATGTTGCCGCCGAAGAAGGCGTTGTGGACCGGCACGAGCCGCACCGCCGCCTCGGTTGCGGTCCGGAGCAATGGCAGCAGCGGTGTGAGCACCTGCTCCCCGTACTGACCGGTGACGATCGCGACGCGTGCGGTCGGCTCACTCGTGGAGCGCGCCGGGCGCGACGCATCGTCCACCCGCGGCGCATCGTCCACCCGCGGCGCCCGGTACCCGTCGGCCGGCGCCCCGTCGACCCAGGCGAAGAACCCGGCCCGGGGACCGATGCCCGCCGCCGGGGCGCCCGCCAGTACGGCACGCACGTCGGCTTCGAACGCGCGCGCCATGCCGATGCCGTTCTCGTGCTGCGGGAAGCCCTCGTACTGGCCGGCGTCGGGGAACGGTCGCCCGGCCAGGACGTAGTACTCGTCGGCTGCGAACGCGAGCCGGCGTCCGAGCGCGTCGGAGAACCGGGATTGCCAGCGACCGACGACGTCGAGCACGGCGCCGGCGGCGTCAGCCGTGTGCTCGTGCATGTCGGGCTCGGTTGTGTGCGCGCTCACACCCAGGGGCACGACCCCGACCGTCGCCAGCCGGGGGAACCGGTCGAGGATGCCGAGCAGCGTGTTGTCGAGCACGGCGCCGTCGTTGATGCCCGGGCACACGACGATCTGACCGTGCACCTCGACGCTGGCGTCGAGCAGCGCGCCGAGCCACCGGAGGCTGGTTGCGCCACGCCGGTTACGGAGGAGGCGCGTCCGCACGTCGGGATCGGTCGCGTGAATGCTCACGTACAGCGGGCCGAGCTTCTCGGTGACGACGCGCTCGAGGTCGGCCTCGGTGAAGCGCGTGAGAGTGGTGAAGTTCCCGTAGAGGAACGACAGCCGGTAGTCGTCGTCCTTGAGGTACAAGCTCCGCCGCATGCCTTTGGGCAGCTGGTGGATGAAGCAGAAGGGGCAGTGGTTGTCGCAGGTCTGCACGCGGTCGAAGACCGGGCTGTCGAGCTCGAGCCCGAGCGGCGCGCCCGCCGGCTTCTCGACCACCGTGAGCTGCTCGAGACCGCCGCGGCGGACCTCGAGTTCGACGACGGGTTCGTCGGCCTGGAGCTGGTAGCGGATGACGTCGCGCACCGCCTCGCCGTTGAGAGCGAGGACCTCGTCGCCGGGCTGGATCCCGGTCGACTCTGCCGGCGAGCCGGGCGCCACCGCCACGACACGCGCGGGGGGCATGGGGCAATCCTACGGGACGCCCTGATCACGAGGCCGTGTCGGGAACGAACCGGTCGGGCGGTACCCTCGGCGCGTGCCGGTCGAACGCGTGCTGCTCGCCCAACCGCGGGGCTATTGCGCCGGGGTCGAGATGGCGATCAAGGCGCTGGCGTGGATGGTCCGAGTGTTCGAGCCGCCCGTGTACTGCTACCACGAGATCGTCCACAACCGGCTCGTCGTCGACCGGTTCCGAGATCTCGGGGTCGTCTTCGTCGACGACGTCGACGAGGTCCCCGACGACGCGCCGCTCATGCTCTCCGCCCACGGGTCGGCTCCTGATGTCGTCGCGAACGCCCGCAGCCGTAACCGGTTCGTGGTCAACGCGGTGTGCCCGCTCGTCACCAAGGTCCACCACGAGGCGAAGGTGCGGGCCGACAAGGGGTTCACCGTCCTCTATGTCGGCCACGCCGGCCACGACGAGGCGATCGGCACCCTCGCGGTCGCGCCCGACGCGATGCAACTCGTCGAGCACGAAGAGGATCTCGATGACGTGCTGCCCGACGTACAGGATCCCTCGAAGATCGCGTTGCTGGCGCAGACGACCCTCTCGCTGCACGACTGGGAGGGGATCATGGACCGGACGCGTGAGCAGTTCCCCGAGCTGTGGACGGCGACGCGCAACGATCTCTGCTTCGCGACGACCAACCGGCAAGCTGCGCTGACGGCTATCGCCACCCGCGCTGACGCGGTCGTGGTGATCGGCAGCGCCAACTCGTCGAACACCATCGCGCTCACGAAGGTGGCACGGAGCGCCGGATGTCCCGTTGTCGTGCGCGTCGACGGGCCCGAGGAGCTGGAGGTCGACGAGCTGGCCGGGGTCGGTGTCGTCGGCGTCACCGCCGGCGCCAGCGCCCCCGAGGACCTCGTGCAGGCGGTGATCGCCAAGCTCGACCCGCGGGACGGTGTGGAACCCGTGTACGTGACCGACGAGGACGAGTATTTCCCTCCGCCACGGGAGCTGCGCGAGCTCGTGCCCGCGCTCGACGGACTGGCCGCCCTCATGGTCGGCGGTGACCCCGTGGAGGCACGCCGCCGCGGCGGGCCGTTCAGCGACGACCGCGGTATGGACGCGTCACTGGTGCTGGCCGAGCTCGCTCGCTGACGACCTCGCGGGCGGGTCGTACGGCACGCCGGCCAGCGCGAGCGCCTCGTCGAAGCA
>DATFPZ010000186.1:0-4252 GCA_035264545.1 Acidimicrobiia bacterium | reverse complement strand
GAACGCGTGCCCGTTGAACGACGGCGCCGCGGCCGTCGTCGTGATGTCCGACACGCGCGCGCGTGAGCTGGGGATCGCGCCGCGCGCACGCATCGTCGCGTCGTCGGTCTCGGGCGTCGAGCCGGAGATCATGGGCGTCGGCCCGATCGAGGCCGTCCGCCGCGTGCTCGAGCGCGCGAACATGACGATCGACGACGTCGACGTCGTGGAGCTGAACGAGGCGTTCGCCGCCCAGGTGCTCCCCGTCTGCCGCGAGATCGGCGTCGATCCGTTCAGCGACAAGCTGAACCCGCACGGCGGCGCGATCGCGCTCGGCCATCCGTACGGGATGACCGGCGCACGGATCATGAACACGCTGCTGAACGACCTCGAGACGATGGACAGGACGATCGGCCTCGAGACGATGTGCGTCGGCGGCGGCCAGGGCATGGCCATGGTCGTCGAGCGACTCGCATAGCCGCCGCTCCGGCAGGTTTCGATTCGATCGCCTCCGGCGAGGCCTACTGGACCACCATTTGAAAGGAGGTTTCGATGGCAACCAGTGACATCTGGATGTACCGCGAGACCGCGTGGACGCAGGGCGATCTGTCGGGCTTCGAGGTCGAGGCGACGGACGGGTCGATCGGGAAGGTGGACGAGGCGACGACCGAGGCAGGCGCGGGGTCCATCGTCGTCGACACCGGCCCGTGGATCTTCGGCAAGAAGGTGCTGCTGCCGGCCGGTGTGATCCAGGACGTCGACCTCGACGCGCGCCAGGTCTTCGTCAACCGGACGAAGGACGAGATCAAGAACGCGCCCGAGTTCGACGAGGGCACCTACAGGGATGAGGCGTACCGGACCGAGCTCGGCGGCTACTACGGTCGCGGCGCCTAGGCCGGCACAATTTGCGATAGCACGAAGGCCGGGCCGCGCGCCCGGCCTTCTGCATTTCTCGGGCCGATCAGCCGAACAGCGGTAGGTAGCGGCCACGCCATTCGTCGTCGGGAATCGAACGGCGGAAGAACGCCTCCAGGACGTCCCGCGGCGAGCAATCCTCGACGCGAGCGAGCAGGCATGTCAGTGCAGCAAGCAGGTACGGCAGCAGCTCCGGATCGACTCGGGCGACGCGAAGAGCCTCCTCGAACGCCCAGATCATGCGCTCTGCGCCCGGCGCCGGACCTTGGTCGCGCACCGCGGCGGCTAGCTGGTCGAGGTCGAACGAGTCCCAGTCGATGGTGGCCACGTACTAGGTATCGGCAAAAGGTCGGCAGTGGATCAGTCCGTTAACGTCCGGCAGCGTGACCAGATTCGTCGTCGACTGCGGCGTCGTCCTGCAGCTCGCGAGCGAGCGCATCGAGGTCCCGGCCGAGCACGAGTTGCTGGCACCGACGCTGCTGCGGTCGCAGACGCTCTCGGCGCTGCACGAGGCCGTGCAGCGAGGCGAGCTGCCCGCCGACGTGGCACGCGATCGTCTTGCCGACATCGGGCGGATGCGCATCAGGCTCCTGGGCGACGCGGTGCTGCGACGGAACGCGTGGGAGGTGGCCGACCGGCTCGGCTGGGCCTCCACCTACGACGCCGAGTACGTCGCGCTCACCAGGCTGCAAGCGGACGCATTCGTCACCCTGGACGCCGCCCTCGCACGCCAGGTGGAAGGGATCGTCCCCACGGCGACGATCGACGAGCTTCGACACGCCTGAGACGTAACGTCACCGAACGTGAGCTCGTCACTCGGCGTGGATCGGGCGAATGGCCCCGGATGGAGTCGAACCATCGCACGCAGATTCGAAGTCTGCCGCTCTATCCACTGAGCTACGGGGCCGTGCCGGGACAGGGTATCGCCGCTGGGACACGACGCCCGCGTGGTTCAAGGACAGAAGGGTGGGGTACCCCGCCGGCATGGACAAAGAGCGTTATCCCTCGCCTGAAGAGCGGATGCCCGACGCGCCGACCGGCGATCCCGAACGGCTGGAGCGTGAGCGCGAAAGCCAGGAAGAGCCCGAAACCAAGTACGAGCAGCTCCGCCACGAGGAAGCGGCCGAACGCGACGACCTCGCTGAGGACGTCGGGAAACCGCCGCCTCCGCGAGACGATCAGTAGGGCCGTTTGGCCGGCTAGGACACGACGTTCCGCGGCGCGTGGCGCCGCTCGAACGCCAGCAGATTGTCGACCAGAACGCGCGTCATGGCCTCCCGCGCGCTCGCAAGCGCGGTGCCGAGGTGCGGTGCGAGCACCACGTTCGGAAGATCGAAGAGCTGGTCCGGGACGTGCGGCTCGTGGACGAAGACGTCGAGGCCGGCGCGGATCCGCCCGGAGAGCAGCTCGCTGACGAGCGCCTTCTCGTCGACGATCGCTCCACGCGCTGTGTTCACCAGGCAGGCTCCGTCTCGGAGCAACGCGAGTCGGCGGGCATCGACGAGGCGCTCGGTCTCGCTCGTGTGCGGCAGGTGGAGTGTCACGAGGTCCGCCTCGGTAAGCAGGTCCTCGAGCTCCCGGTACTCGACTCCGAGCTCGGCTTCGTCCGGAGCGGCGAGACGCTGCCGCTTCGCATAGAGCACGCGCATCTCGAATCCGCGCGCACGGCGGGCGACGGCGCGGCCGACGCCGCCGAGCCCGACGATCCCCAGGGTGGCGCCGCTCACGTCGTCGCCCATCAGCTCCTCCTCGGCCCAGCCGCTCCCCCAGCGGCCGGCCCGGACGTAGCGGTCACCCTCGACGACCCGCCGCCGCACGGCAAGCATCAGTGCGAACGCGAGGTCGGCGGTCGGCGCGTCGACGGCGCCCGGCGTGTTGGTGACGGTGATCCCGCGCGCCCGGCACGCCTCGACGTCGACGAGCTCGTAGCCGGCGCCGTAGTTGGCGACCAGCGTGAGGTCGGGAAGTAGATCGAGCAGGGCGTCGTCGACCGGCCGCGCCACGACCGCCAGCGCCTCGGCGCCCTTCCGCTCCTCCGTCAGCGGCCAGTCGAAGTACTCGACGTCCCGAAGCTCGTCCCAGGCGGGCCCTGGGAACCGCCGGGAGGACAGGATTCGCACCTGGTCAAGGCTATTCTGTCCACGCCGCGGTGGCGGTAGCTCAGTTGGTAGAGCCCCGGGTTGTGGTCCCGGTGGTCGCGGGTTCGAGTCCCGTCCGCCACCTATTCCTAGCGGAGGGGCGTTTCGTCCAGGTCCTCCTTCAGTTCGGTTAGCGACTCGTAGACGGCTGCCGCGCCGGCTTCCTCGAGCTCCTGCCTCGAGAAGCCGCCCGTGACCACGCAGATCGTCTCGATATCCGCTTTCTTCGCCGCTTTGACGTCCCACGGTGTGTCGCCGATCATCACGGCGTCGCGCGTGCGGGCCTTCGCGAGCGCGGCCTCGACCAGGTCCGGGTCCGGCTTGGAGGCTTCAACGTCGTCCTTCGTCGTCCACCCGTCGGCGAGCTCGCGGGCGTCGAGCTTGTCGAGAAACGCGTCGACATGGCGCTCGATCGCCGAGCTTGCCAGCACGACCGGGCGGCCGCGCCGGTTCAGCTCCTCGATCAGGTCGCGCGCGCCCGCGAGAGGCTCGGTCTCGTCGATCAGTTCGTCGAAGCGCTTCTCCCACGCGTCCCGGAGGTGGTCGCCCAGACGCTCCTCGATCTCGTCGCCCGCCACCGCCGAGACGAATTTGTCGCCGCCCATGCCGACGTGGCGGTGCAACCGCCACATCGGCAGGACGATCCCTTCGACGCGGAACGCGCGGAACCACGCGAGCGCGTGGTGGTAGTTGGTGTCGATCAGCGTCCCATCGACGTCGAGGACTGCGGCCGGCACCTACGAGGCCGTGGCCTCGGCGTGAATCCGCCGGCGCTGGTGCGTGCCCTCGGCGAACTCCTCGATCACCTTCGGGCAGAAGGCGGGCAGATCGTCCGGGCTCCGGCTCGTGACGATGCCGTCGTCGACGACGAGCTCCTCGTCGACCCACTTGCCCCCGGCGTTGCGGACGTCGGTCTGCAGGCTCCAGAACGACGTCAGCGTGTGGTCGCGCGCAATGCCGGCCTCGACCAGCATCCAGGGCGCGTGGCAGATCGCCGCGATCGGCTTGCCCTGCTCATAGAAGTCGCGCACGAACCTGACCGCGTCGTCGTCCATCCGCAGCGTGTCGGGGTTCCCGACGCCGCCGGGAAGAAGCAAGGCGTCGTAATCGTCCGCCGAGACGTCGCCGACGGCCTTGTCGACAGGAAACGCGTCCGCCTTGTCGTAGTGGTTGAAGCCCTGGATCTCGCCGGTCTCGAGCGACACCAGCTCCACGTCGGC
>DATFPZ010000185.1:0-6369 GCA_035264545.1 Acidimicrobiia bacterium | reverse complement strand
GTGTACCTCGCCACCGCCGTCACGGGCACGGTGGTGACCAAGCGCATCGACGGCTACCCGCAGCGCGTCATCCGCACCGACGTCGTGGACCACCTCGAGCACTCGGGGCGGATCACCGCGCTCCCCCGCGCGCTCCGCAACGCGCTCGCGTTCCGCAAGCTCACGGGCACGTCGCTGCGCGCCCTCGTGCGGGAGGGCCTGGCCATGAAGCGCAAGGAGGGGCTCACGTGGTCGCAGGTGGCGATGGCCGCGAACGCGCCGATGCTCACCAAGGCCACGATGGTCGACGGACGGCTCGAGACCGGCATCCTCCCGACGGGCCAGGGCGTCGGTGTGATCGACGAGCTGCCGACGGTCGCCGAGCTCGTCGCCAAGATCGTCGACGAAGCCGAGCAGACCCTGGCCCGTCTGGAGGAGGGGACGGAGACGCGAATGGAAAAGGGAGAGGCATGACGACGAAGGAGCGCGTCGCCGCGGTCGCCGGCTGGTTCACGCTCGACGACGCCGACCCGCGACTGCTCGGCAACCGGTGCACGCGCTGCGGCAGCTACTTCTTCCCGAAGGCGTCGGCGTTCTGCCGCAACCCGACCTGCGACGGCACCGAGTTCGAGGAGGCCCGCCTGTCGAACCGGGGCACGGTGTGGTCGTACACGACCAACCATTACGCACCACCGGCGCCGTACGTGGCGGCCGATCCGTTCGAGCCGTTCTCGGTCGCCGCCGTCCAGCTGCCCGAGGAGAAGATGGTCGTGCTGGGGCAGGTGGCCGACGGCGTCGACCCGGCGACGCTGCGGGTCGGCGACGAGGTCGAGCTCGTGCTGGGCACGCTGTTCGAGGACGACGACCACGAGTACGTCGTCTGGAAATGGAAGCCGATCGAGGGAGCGCGGTCCGATGGGTGATCACGACGTCGCCGTCCTCGGGGTGGGCATGCACCCGTGGGGGAAGTGGGGCCGGAACTTCGTCGAGTACGGATTGATCGCGGCGCGGGCTGCCCTCGAGGACGCCGGGCTCGACTGGCACGACATCCAGTTCGTGTCCGGCGCCGACACCATCCGCAACGGCTATCCCGGGTACGTCTCGGGCGCCACGTTCGCGCAGGCGCTCGGCTGGCAGGGCGCGCCGGTGGCGAGCAGCTACGCCGCGTGCGCGTCGGGCGCCACCGCGTTGAACGCGGCGCGGGCCCAGATCCTCGGCGGCCTGTGCGACGTGGCGCTCGTCGTCGGTGCCGACACGACGCCCAAGGGATTCCTCGCACCGACGGCTGGTGAGCGCGGCGACGATCCCGACTGGCTGCGGTTCCGGCTGCTGGGGGCGACCAACCCCACGTACTTCGCGCTCTACGCCCGCCGGCGCATGGAGCTGTTCGGCGCGACGGCGGCCGACTTCGCCAAGGTCAAGGTCAAGAACGCCGCGCACGGACTCGCGAACCCGAACGCCCGCTACCGCAAGGCTGTCACCGAGGACGACGTGATGGCGTCGCCCGTGGTCGCAGAGCCGTTGCGTCTGCTCGACATCTGCGCGACGAGCGACGGTGCGGCGGCGGTGGTCGTGTCGAGCCTCGAGTTCGCCCAGCGTCGGGGCATGAGCGATCCGGTCCGTGTGGCGGCGATCTCGACGGTGACGCCGTCGTACCCGAACGCGGTCATCGAGATGCCCGACTTCGCCACCGACTCGGCGGCTGCGGTGCCGGCCGGGCCGGTGACGTTCCGCGACGCGATCGCGCAGCGCGCGTACGCGGAGGCCGGCCTCGGGCCCGACGACCTCGATGTCGCCGAGGTGTACGACCTGTCGACCGCGCTCGAGCTCGACTGGTACGAGAACATCGGGTTGTGCGGGCCGGGTGAGGCCGAGAAGCTCGTCCACGACGGCGCGACCACCATCGGCGGTCGCATCCCCGTGAACCCGAGCGGCGGGCTGGCGTGCTTCGGCGAGGCAGTGCCGGCCCAGGCGCTGGCGCAGGTGTGCGAGGTCGCCTGGCAGTTGCGGGGCGCGGCAGGCGAGCGCCAGGTCGACGGAGCCAGGGTCGGGCTCACCGTGAACCAGGGCCTGTTCGGGCACGGCTCGTCGGTGATCCTCACCCGCTGAGGGCCCGTGGACCTGACCTTCACCGACCAGGAGGAGGCGTTCCGCGTCGAGGCCCGCGCCTGGCTGGAAGCGAACGTGCCCCGCCCGCCGCTGCCGTCGGGCGACACGCGCGAAGGCTTCGAGCTCCACAAGGAATGGGAGCGGGCGCTGTTCGACGCCCGATGGGCGGTCGTGTCGTGGCCGCAGGAGTACGGCGGGCGCGACGCGAGCCTCATGGAATGGTTGATCTTCGAGGAGGAGTACTACCGCGCCGGCGCGCCGCAGCGCGTCACGCAGAACGGGATCTTCCTGCTCGCGCCGACGTTGTTCGAGCTCGGCACCGAGGAGCAGCGCGACCGCATCCTGCCGAAGATGGCGTCGGCCGAGGAGACGTGGTGCCAGGGCTGGTCCGAGCCGAACGCAGGCAGCGATCTCGCCGGGATCAAGTCGCGTGCCGTGCGCGACGAGGCGAACAGCGGGTGGCGGCTCTCGGGGCAGAAGACGTGGACGACGCGGGGAGCATTCTGCGACCGTCTTTTCGGCTTGTTCCGAAGCGACCCCGAAGCGGAGCGGCACCACGGCCTCACGTACTTCCTCGTCGATCTGCGCGCCGAGGGCGTCACGGTGCGTCCGGTCGAACGTCTCGACGGTGACGAAGGGTTCGCCGAGGTGTTCCTGGAGGACGTGTTCGTGCCCGACCGCGATGTGCTCGGCGGCGTCCACGAGGGCTGGCGCGTCGCGATGGCGACGACGGGATCGGAGCGCGGCCTGACGCTCCGCAGCCCGGGGCGGTTCATGGCGGCGGCGGCGCGACTCGCCGACCTGTACCGGCGCCGTGCCGATGATGGAGCTCTGGACGCGGACCCGACCGTGCGCGACGCGGTCGTGCGCGCGTGGATCGACGCCGACGCCTACCGGTGGCAGACGTTCTGGACCGTCACCCGTCTGATGGACGGTGGGCGCACGGGTCCGGAAGCGAGCCTGGTGAAGATCTTCTGGTCGGAGCTCGACGTGCGTCTGCACGAGACCGCGCTGCGGCTGCTGGGTTCACGCGCCGAGCTCGTCGACGACGACCCCGCCGCGTGGATGAAGGGCTGGCAGTTCGCGCTCTCGGGCCCGATCTACGCGGGCACGAACGAGATCCAGCGCAACGTGGTCGCCGAGCGCGTGCTCGGGCTCCCCCGGCGGGGATGACGTGAGGTTCGCCTTCTCGGACGAGCAGCTCGCCATGCGTGACGCCGTGCGGGCCTTCCTCGAGAAGGAGTGCCCACCGAAGGTCGTGCGCGACGCGTGGACGAACGACACCGGCCGCTCCGGGCTGTGGTCGCGGCTCGGGGAGCTGGGCGTGCTCGGGGTGCTCGCACCCGAGGCACACGGCGGCTTCGGCGGCGACTGCCTCGACCTCGTCCTCCTGCTCGAGGAGACCGGCCGCGCCGCGCTCCCTGAGCCCGTCGTCGAGCACGCCGCGGTGGCGGTGCCACTGCTCGACGACGCGCGTGCCGAAGCGGCCGCCGCCGGCGACGTGACGATCACGGTCGCGCCGCCGTCAGGGCTCGTGCTCTACGCCGACAGCGCCGATCTCGTCCTGCTCGGTGATCGGTTCGTCGCACCGGGAATGCTCCAGTTGCGGCGGCACGAGTCGGTGGACGGATCCCGACGTCTGTTCGGGATCGCCGCTCCACCCACGTCGATACACCTCGAGAGCTTGGATCGCGCCGTGCTCGGTGCGGCTGCGCAGCTCATCGGTCTCGCCGACCGCATGCTGACGATGACCGTCGAGTACGCGAAGGAACGTCGCCAGTTCGGCGTCCCGATCGGCTCGTTCCAAGCCGTGAAGCACCATTTGGCCGACGTCGCGCTCGCGCTCGAGTTTGCGCGCCCGCTCGTGTACCGGGCGGCGTGGTCGATCGCGCAAGGCGACGACGACCGATCGGTGCACGTCGCCATGGCGAAGGCGCGCGCTTCCGAGGCCGCCCTGCTGGCCGGGCGGGTCGCGCTCCAGGTCCACGGGGCGATCGGCTACACGACTGAATACGACCTGCACCTGTGGATGAAGCGGGCGTGGGCGCTCGCCGCGTCGTGGGGCGACGCCGCTTGGCACGACGCCCGCGTGGGACGCGCGATCCTGGACACCGAGACACTCCCCGAGGAGCAGTGATGGCCGAGGCCTACATCGTCGACGCCGTGCGGACACCCGTGGGCAAGAAGGGCGGCGGGCTCGCCGCCGCGCACCCCGCCGACCTCGGCGCCCATGCGATCTCGGGGCTCCTCGATCGGACGGGCGTCGACCCGGCCGCGGTCGAGGACGTCATCTTCGGGTGCGTCGACACGATCGGCCCCCAGGCCGGCGACATCGCGCGCACGTGCTGGCTGGCGGCCGGGCTGCCCGAGGAGGTCCCGGGCACGACGATCGACCGCCAGTGCGGCTCGTCCCAGCAGGCCCTCCATTTCGCCGCTCAGGCCGTCATCAGCGGGACGAACGACGTGATCGTGACGGGCGGCGTGCAGAACATGAGCATGATCCCGATCGCCTCGGCGATGACCGTCGCGCAGCCCATGGGATTCGACGACCCGTTCACAGGCTCCGAAGGGTGGCGTGCCCGGTACGGCACCCAGGAGGTAACGCAGTTCCGCAGCGCCGAGATGATCGCCGAGAAGTGGAGCGTGTCCCGGGAAGACATGGAGGGGTTCGCGCTCGAGAGTCACCGCCGCGCCGTCACGGCCATCGATCAGGGTCGGTTCGAACGGGAGATCCTCTCCTACCACGGGGTCACGACCGACGAGGGCCCGAGGCGCGACACGTCGCGCGAGCGCATGGCCTCGCTCCCGCCGTTGACCGAGGGCGGCCGCGTCACCGCGGCGGCGTCGAGTCAGATCTCGGACGCCGCCGCTGCGCTGCTCGTCGTGTCAGAGCGCGGGCTGCAGGAGCACGGCCTGACGCCTCGGGCGCGCATCCACCACCTCAGCGTGCGGGGCGCCGATCCGATCTTCATGCTGACCGCCCCGATCCCGGCCACCGCGTACGCGCTCGAGCGCACCGGCATGTCGCTCGACGACATCGACCTCATCGAGATCAACGAGGCGTTCGCGTCGGTCGTGCTGGCGTGGCAGCAGGAGACGGGCGCCGACCTCTCGAAGGTGAACGTGAACGGCGGGGCCATCGCGCTCGGCCACCCGCTCGGCGCCACCGGCGCCCGGCTCATGACGACGCTCCTGCACGAGCTCGACCGAACCGGCGGCCGCTGGGGCCTCCAGACCATGTGCGAAGGCGGCGGCCAAGCCAACGTCACGATCATCGAACGGTTGGGGTAGGTGCGTATCTGAGCGACAGGGGGTGTCGCTCAGGTACGCACGTCCCCGCCGCGGATCGGGAGGCCGGCGGCGCGGTAGACGGCGTCGATGACGCGCATGTTCTGCACCGAGTCGGCGGGCGGGGTGAGGACCGGCCCGCCATGGAGGACTGCGTTCGTGAACGCCTCGAGCTGGCAGATGTAGGTGGCCTTGCGCTCGAATCGCTGCCGGTACTTGGTCTCGCCCCGCACCGTGACGCGATGAAAGAACTGCGGACCGGTGGGGTTCAACACCCGCAGCTCCCCGCGCTCACCCTTCACGCGGATCGCGAGCTTCAACGGCGTGTTCGACCACAGCGCGCACGTCATCCGTCCCGTGTGGCCCTCCGGCCAGCGCAGCTCGGCTTGCATCCATCGATCGACGTTCGGTGACCGCAGCCTCGCGTGCGCCCGCGTGACCTCGGGTGCGTCACCACCGAGGAGCCGGAGCTGGTGCACGGTGTAGGAGCCGACGTCCATGGCGGCGCCGCCGGCGAGGTCGTACCGGTAGCGGATGTCCTTGAACCGCGGCAATGGAATGCACATCCACGCCTCGACGTGCTGGAGAGCCCCGAGCTCGCCGCCGGCGACGAGGTCGTGCATCCATTGGGCCAGCGGGTGGTACCGGTAGTGGAACGCCTCCATCACGATCAGACCCGTTCCCCGCGCAGCCGCCTCCACCGCCTCCGCTTCGGCGGCGTTCGCGGTGAACGGCTTCTCGCACAACACGTGCTTCCCTGCGGCGATCGCCTTCAGCATCCACTCCGCGTGGAGGCCGTTCGGGAGAGGGTTGTAGATCGCGTCGACGTCGGCGTCGGCGATGACGTCCTCGTACGTTGCGTGCACCTTCGGCACGCCGTGCTTGCGCGCGAACTTCTCGGCTCGGGCCGGGTCGCGAGCGGCGACCGCGACCACCTCGGCCTCGGCGACGACTCGCGCCGGCTTGATCAACGCGCCGGGTGTGATGCGCGCG
>DATFPZ010000184.1:0-10596 GCA_035264545.1 Acidimicrobiia bacterium | reverse complement strand
TGCATCATGCGCCTGCTCGACCCCACCGAAGGTCGCGTCGTCTTCGACGGCCGCGACATCACGAACCTGTCGCGCTCGGACATGCGCCCGATCCGGCGCGAGATGATGATGATCTTCCAGGACCCGTACGCGTCGCTCAACGCGCGCAAGCGGGTCGGCTTCATCGTCGCCGAGGCGCTCGAGGTTCACAGGCTCGGCACTGCGGCCGAGATCAAGCGCCGCGTCCAGGAGCTGCTCGAGGTCGTCGGCCTCAACCCCGAGCACTACAACCGCTTCCCGCACGAGTTCTCGGGTGGTCAGCGCCAGCGCATCGGCGTGGCGCGCGCGCTCGCCGTCAACCCGAAGCTGATCGTCTGCGACGAGCCCGTGTCGGCGCTCGACGTGTCCGTGCAGGCGCAGATCCTCAACCTGCTCAGCGACCTTCAGCGCGACTTCGGGCTGACCTACGTCTTCATCGCCCACGACCTCAACGTCGTCCGGCACATCTCGGACCGCGTGATGGTCATGTACCTCGGGAAAGTGGCCGAGGTCGGCGACAAGAACCAGCTCTACGAGACGCCGAAGCACCCGTACACGGGCGCGCTCCTGTCGGCCGTCCCGATCCCGAACCCCGAGCTCGGGCGCGCGCGCAAGCACATCGTGCTGGAGGGCGACGTGCCCAACCCGATCAACCCGCCGTCCGCCTGCAACTTCCATCCCCGCTGCCTCCGCTTCCGCGAGGGCCACTGCGACGTCGAGACGCCGCCGCTGTACCCGTTCGGCGACGGGCACGTCGCTGCGTGTCACTACCCCCTCGAGCACTGGCCGATGACCGAAGAGGAGATGCGCCGTCCCGGCACTCCCGTGTCCGCCCCGGCCACGACGCCGACGCCGACGCCGTAGAACATGTGGTCCGCGGCTTTTCGCCGCTTGGCAGGCCTCCTCGTCCTCGCCGGCGGGACGACGCTCGTCATCTCGCTCTCGCTCGGGCTGCTGCTCGACGAGTCGCTCTCGCGTGCGGTTTCGGTCGGCTTCTACCTGGTCGGGTCGTTCCTGACGATTGCCGGCTTCTTCGTCGGCAACAGGGGCCCGGTGCGGCTCAAGAAGGACGTCGGCGTACCGCTCCTCGGCTCACGGTTCGTGCGCTGGGCGACGCCTGAAGAACGCGAGGAATCGATCAATACGTCCGCCATCTACGTTGTACTAGGTTTTGCTCTCATCTTCCTTGGCGTCCTTGCCGACACGAGGTACAGCCTTGTCTAACCGGTCGTCGATAGCTAACTATTGCTTCAGGAGCCCGTCAGAATCCACATGCGCACGATGAGGACGACCGCCAGACGCTGCGACCGCGCGCGCGAATACGCGTCGCTGCGCCTGGACGGCGAGCTCTCCGACTTCGAGAGCACGCTGCTCGACTCGCACATCGAGCGCTGCCCGAGCTGCCGCGCCTTTGCCGAGGACCTCGTGGGTGTCACGGAGCGACTGCGCACCGCGCCGCTCGAGCGGCCGCTGATCGTTCTCACGCTGCCGCAGCGCCGCTTCGCCGCGCTGCGGACGATGCAGGCGAGCGCCGCGGCGGCCGCCGTCGTCAGCGTGGTCGGCATCGGCGCGCTCTTCGGGATGCTCCACTCCAGCGCCTCGGCGCCGGGCCGCGTCGCCAGGCTCGGCTCGATGGCGCAGGAGAAGCGCGAGTTCCGGGATCTCCGCCGGGCCGTCCTCACCGCGCCGCACCCCGAGCGCCAGCCGGGCGGGCTCGGGAACTTGAGCGTTTAGACCGCGCCTTCCGCGTAGATCCGTCTCACGACGTCCTCGATGTCCGGTTCCTCGACGGTCAGGTCGACGAGCGGCGCGCGGGAAGCAACAGCAGACGTGAGCTGGGCTGCCGTCATGTCGCGGCGGCGGAAACGGAGCCACTGCCGCGGGCCCTCGACACGGACGACCCGCGCGCCCTCGACCTCGAGCGGCGGTGCCGGCTCCTCGAGGTCGACGACGAGTGTCCGCTCCTCGCCGTAGCGATCGATCAAGCGCTCGATCGTGCCGTCGTAGATCACGCGCCCGTGGTCGATGATCAGCAGCCGGGAGCAGAGGCGCTCGATGTCGGCCAGGTCGTGGGTGGTGAGCAGGACGGTGACGGATCGCTCGCGGTTGACGTCGGCGAGGAACTCGCGAACCCGCACTTTCGCGACTACATCGAGCCCGATCGTCGGCTCGTCGAGGAAGAGGATCTCGGGGTCGTGCAGCATCGCCGCGGTCAGCTCGCCGCGCATCCGCTGGCCGAGCGAGAGCTGGCGCACGGGGGTCTCGAGGAACGGTTCCAGCTCGAGCACCTCGGAGAAGCGGTCGAGGTTCGCGCGCCAGCGGTCGTACGGCACCCGGTAGATGTGGCGCAGGAGCTCGAACGAGTCGCGAAGCGGCAAGTCCCACCACAGCTGGACGCGCTGGCCGAAGACCACGCCGATCCGGCGCGCGAGCTCGACCCGGCGCCTGGCGGGATCGAGGCCGGCGACCGAGACGCGGCCGCCGCTCGGGACCAGGATCCCGGTCAGCATCTTCACGGTCGTCGACTTGCCGGCGCCGTTGGGGCCGACGTAGCCCACCAGCTCACCGGGCTCGACGCGAAAGCTGATTCCGTCGACGGCGCGCACCTCTCGTCGCTCGCGACGCAGCCGGCCGCGCTTGAGGCGAACCGAAAACGTCTTCTCGACGCCGTCGAGCTCGATCACGAGCCGACGCTTCGATATCGGCGGACGGCCGTTGTCCAGACGACCCACGCCGCGGCGGCGACGGCGACCGCCACAGCCGGCGACGCGAATTGCAGCGCGCTCGGGAGGCCGAGCTGGTCGGGCTTGTCGAGGACGTAGAGCGCCGGGAAATACGAGACGAAGGCGAGCGGGATGACGAAGATCACCAGGCGGCGGAGCCAGCGGCCGAAGATGTTCACCGGATACTGGGCCGTGAAGCTGCCGCCGTAGGTGAACGCGTTGGAGACCTCCTGCGAGTCGATCAGCCAGAACGCGATCGCCGAGAAGGCGACCCAGATGCCGGCGAAGATCGCGACGCCGGCGACGATCGCGACCACCGGCATCGCCGCTCTCCCCGGCGTCCAGTCGACGTCTACGTGGGTGAGGGCGACTCCGAGGATGATCAGGCCCTGCAGGAGCCGCCCCAGGTGCCGGAGCGCGAGGTCCGCCGAGACGACCTGGAGGAGGGAGCCCAGCGGCCGGACGAGGATCTGGTCGAACTCGCCCTCCCTGATCATCCGGGGCAGCTGGTCGAGTTGCCCGACGGCGATGTCGGTGAGCGCGAACGAGACGCACGAGATCCCGTAGAGGAGCGCGACCTCCTCGACAGTCCACTCGCCGAGCGCGTCCACCTGCCCGAACAGGACGAGAATCGCGGCGAAGTCGAGCGACGTCAGAAGCACGTTGCCCGCCACGGTCAGCGCGAAGGAAAGCCGGTACTGCAGCTGCGAGCGGATGCGGGAGGCCACGATCCTGCGGTAGATGGCGAAGGTCTCAACCACCCTGGATCACCAGCTTCCGCATGCCGGCGGCAAGGACGGCTCGCCCGACCAGGAGCAGCGCGCCGGCCCAGAAAGCCTGGAGCGCGATCAGGCCGAGCAGCTCGAGCCCTTCGGCGTGGCCGAGCCAGATCTCGATCGGCGCCTGCACCATCGCCGCGAATGGAAGCGCCCACGCGAGGACCGCGAGCCAGTGCGGAAAGAAGGCGATCGGCACGATCTGCCCGGAGAAGAACGTCGACGCCACCATTGCGAGGACGCCTGCGCCGCGGTAGTCGAGCAGCCAGAAGGCCGCGAGGTTGAAGAGGAAGCGGAAGGCGAAGCTCGTCACGACGGCGAGCGTCATGCTCGCGAGGAAGGCGAGCCAGACGAGCGGGTTCCCGGGCACGAGCACGTCGAACACGAGCGCGCCGAGCACGAAGGGCGGCACGCCGCGGAAGAGCGCGTGGTACGCGGCCCGGCCCAGGTCCTGCGCGAGCCAGTAGCCCTGGAAGTCGAGCGGCCGCTGCAGGTCGGTGGCCACGTCGCCGCTTCGCACGCGAAGCGCGACTTCGAACCAGCCCCAGAGGTAGATCGTCATCAACATTCCCTGGGCGAGCCAGGTGTAGGTGACGGCGTCGCGGGCGTCGTAGTCGCCGACCGCGTCTCGCTGCTCGAAGACGGCGAGAAGCGTGTACGCGATCAGGAAGCCGAAGAACGTATTCGTGAAGACGCCCGCCCACGTGGCGCCCGGATACGCGGCGTAGCGCCCATAGCCACGCCGTGCCAACTCGAATCCCAATCGGAGCATGGAGCCGTTGAGGCTATCGTTGAGGCATGCTGGCTTCCCCCGTCAGTTCCTACGTCTGAGGCCTCGACCACGCCGCCCGGGTGGCGGTGACGCCGGCCGAGAAGCACCTGCACCTCCTGGAGATCCCGAAGGGCCGCTTCGGTAGACTCCGAGACGCCTTCCGCAGGCGCCGTCGCCGTGCGGATGAACCTTCTCTTCAGGAGTCACATGCCTAGACAGCGCACGGAGAACGGCCAGGACGCGGGCACCCGGGGCACCGGTAGCGTCGTCGAGATCAAGGGCGTCGTGATCGACGCCGTCTTCACGGGATCGCTCCCCGCGATCAACAACGCGCTCGAGATCGCGATTCCGGCCGGCCAGGGCCGTGAGGCAGGCACGCTGGTCGCGGAGGTCCAGCAGCATCTGGGCGACGACCGCGTTCGCGCCGTGGCGATGGACTCGACGGACGGACTCGCGCGCGGGCTCCAGGTCAGCGACACGGGAGCGCCGATCTCGGTGCCGGTCGGCGACCAGACCCTCGGGAGGCTCTGGAACGTTCTCGGCGACCCGATCGACAAGAAGGACGCGGCCCAAGACGGCGGGGAGCGCTGGCCGATCCATCGTGAGCCGCCGAGCTTCCAGGATCTTTCGCCGACGATCGAGATCTTCGAGACGGGGATCAAGGTGATCGACCTGATCGCGCCGTACGTGAAGGGCGGCAAGGTCGGGCTCTTCGGCGGCGCGGGCGTCGGCAAGACGGTGCTCATCCAGGAGCTGATCCACAACGTCGCCCGAGAGCACGGCGGCGTCTCCGTCTTCGCCGGCGTGGGCGAGCGAACGCGCGAGGGCAACGACCTCTGGCTCGAGATGGAGGAGTCGGGCGTGCTCGACAAGGTCGCGCTCGTCTACGGGCAGATGAACGAGCCGCCGGGTGCCCGCCTACGCGTCGGCCTATCCGGGCTCACCATGGCCGAGTACTTCCGCGACCAGGGCCAGGACACGCTGCTGTTCATCGACAACATCTTCCGCTTCGTGCAGGCGGGCTCCGAGGTCTCCGCGCTGCTCGGCCGCATGCCGAGCGCGGTCGGCTACCAGCCGACGCTCGCGACCGAGATGGGCCAGCTGCAGGAGCGCATCACCTCGACGCGCACGGGGTCGGTCACGTCGGTGCAGGCGATCTACGTGCCGGCCGACGACCTCACCGACCCGGCGCCCGCGAACACGTTCGCCCACCTCGACGCCACGACCGTGCTCTCGCGCGCGATCGTGGAGCAGGGGATCTACCCGGCCGTCGACCCGCTCGACTCGGTCTCCCGGGCGCTCCAGCCCGGGATCGTCTCCGACGAGCACTACGAGGTTGCGACGCGGGTCCAGGAGATCCTCCAGCGGTACAAGGACCTCCAGGACATCATCGCCATCCTCGGCATGGACGAGCTCTCCGACGAGGACAAGCTGACGGTTTCACGCGCCCGCAAGATCCAGCGCTTCCTCTCGCAGCCGAACTTCGTCGCCGAGCAGTTCACGGGCACGCCCGGCAAGTACGTGAAGCTCGAGGACACGATCGCGGGTTTCCGCGAGATCATCGAGGGCAAGCACGACGACCTGCCCGAGCAGGCCTTTTACATGGTCGGCACGATCGACGAGGCCGTCGCCCGCGGGCGCGAGGGCGGCGAGGCGGCCAAAGAAGATGAAGAGGCCGCCGCTGAGGAAGACGCCGAGCGCGAGGCCGCCGGCGCTCCTGCGTAGTGGCCTCGACCGAGAAACACACCTTCACGCTCTCGCTGGTCACGCCGGAAGGCGCGGCGTTCGAGGGCGAGGCCGAGATGGTGATCGTGCCCGGGGAGGCCGGCGAGATCGGCGTGCTCGCGAGGCACGCGCCGCTGGTCGCCCTGCTCAAGGCTGGGTCGACGCGCATCTACTTCGACCGTGAGCGCGAGGACGTCCGCGAGTTCGCCACGGGACCGGGGTTCTTCACCGTCGAGCAGGATCGAGCCCTCGCGCTCGTCGACGACGCCGTCGACGCGAAGGAGATCGACGAGGCGCGCGCCCGCCGCCAGCTCGACGACGCGAAGGCCGAGCTCGAGCGGCTCGAGCGGGGCGAGTCGGACGCCGACCGCTGGCAGCTCGAGCAGCGCATGCGCCACGCCGAGAACCAGCTCGGCGTAGCGGGTCGGCTCTAGACCGCCGCTAGACGAGCCAGAGGACCAGGAAGAGCAGCAGGCTCAGCAGCGCGGCCGCGCCGAGGATGACCGCTCCGACGCCGGTGATCACGACGAGCGGTGTTTTCGCGCTGCGACCCCGTGCGATCTCCCGGGCGACTTCCTCGGTGTCGCCGGGTGACTCGTGGCCGCGGTCGAGTCGCTCGACGGGGAGCCCGAAACGGCGCAAGCGCGCTTCGGTTTTCTCGTCGGGGTGGCCCGCGACGACGATCTCGTCTGCGGGGAAATCGGCGAGGGCGTCCTCGACCGCTACGAGCGGGTCTCGGTCCCCGACCTCGGTCTCCGTGGTCACGTCGGGCTCGACCACCTCGGCCGCGTGATCCGCAACGACCTCGGCTTCGGCTCGCGCCGGGTCCTCGTCTCCCATCAGCCACTGCAGCGGGGTCTGGGTCGACGCGGGTGCGACGATCCGGACGTTGACGTCGTCGACGGCGTGCCGCTGTTCGATCGCGTCCTTGATCTGCTGCTCCGAGCCGGGGTGGAGCGCGACGACGAGCACGTTTCGGGCGCTCATGTCTTTCGCCTGCCCGTTTCAGGACGACCGGAAACGGCCACCCCTCGGACAAGGAAGGAGGTGAACGATGGCGACGACGAAGCAAACTCAGGCCGCGAAGCGGAACATCAAGAAGGCGCAGGCGGCCGCGAAGAAGAAGCGGACGATCGCGAACCTGCCCAAGAGCACGCGACGTGGGTTGCAGGAGCAGGCCAGGCGTGGGGCAGCGCGCGGCGGGAAGGCCGGCCATGCGCTCGAAGACCGCAATCGCGAGCAGCTCTACGAGATCGCCAAGAAAAAGAACATCGCCGGGCGGTCCAAGATGGGCAAGTGGGAGCTGATCCGCGCGATCCGGAGCGCGGGCTGACGCGGCGGTTCGCGCGCGTCGCCGCGCTCGCCGACGTCCACGGCAACGCACCCGCGCTCGAGGCCGTGCTCGCCGAGGTCGAGGTCGAAGAGCCGGACCTGATCGTCTTCTGCGGCGACCTCACGTGGGGGCCGCTCCCCGAGGAAACGCTCGAAGTCGTGCGAGGGCTCGACGCGCGGTTCGTCCGTGGCAACGCCGAGCGCACGTTGCTGGAGGCGCCCGCCGAACCGACCGAACGCACCCGTTTCCAGGCCGAGCGGCACGACCGCGACGCGCTCGAGTTCATCCGCGGCTTCGAGGAGGCCGTCGTCGTCGAGGTCGACGGTCTAGGGCCGACTCGCTTCTGTCACGGCTCGCCGCGGAGCGACGAGGAGCTCGTCACGCCGGAGACTCCGGTCGAGCGGGTCCGTGATTTCCTCGAGGGCGTCGGTGAGCGCGCGGTCGTGACCGCGCATACGCATGTGAGCTACGAGCGAATCGTGGAAGGAACTCGGCTGCTCAATCCAGGCAGCGTGGGCCTGCCGTACGAGGGACGGCCCGGTGCCTATTGGGCGCTGCTCGGGCCCGGCATCGAGCATCGCCGTACGGAGTACGACCTCGACAAGGCCGAGCGCCGGATCCGTGCCGACGGCGGGCCGTTCGCCGATCTGACGATGGAGCTCATACGGACGCCGCCTAGCCGGGACGAGGCGATCGAGCACGCCGAAATGCGTGGTTTTTCCGGATGATGTTGACCGTCGGTTAAGCGTCGTAAGAGGTCGTTCAGGATCGCTTGCGAGGCCCCGGGGGTGTCCCGATACCTTGGTCGACAGGAAGTAACGACGAAGGGAAGGGAGAGTCCCCCGATGGTTTATCGCCTATTCAGCGCGTTCGTCGGCCGCGAGTCCGGCCGCATATGCCGCCGCTGCGCGTCGGTGATCGTCCCCGGCGACCAGTTCGGCGTCAGCGAAGGCGTCTGCCGGAACTGCCGCTAACCCGGTCTGGCCCGGCGGGCGGCGGGGGCCGCAGTCCCCGCCGCCTCACGCGCTTTATGGCTTGTGGATGACGATGCTGCCGCCGCTGATTGTCTGCGGGTCGGCAGCGTCGATGTCGTCCAGCGTTCCAAGCCGGTTGTCGAAGACGAGCTCTCCGGTCGACTGCTTCGTGATCTTGATGCGGAACTTGTCTTGGCCGGTGTTCCCGGCGCCGGCGATCGCGCCGTCGTATGCGGTCAGGCGGAAGTCGTAGCCGGGGACGCCGTTGACCTCACCAGTCCCCTTGTACTGCGCCTTGTAGCCCGACACGACGAGCCACTGGTAGCTCGCGCTGTGGAACTTGAAGTCCGCGACCTGGAAGTTGAACTCCGTCTCGCCCGTGGGGATGGTGGCCCCCTTCTTGTACTGCGACGTGAACCCGAAGTTCGCCCGGCCAGACAGGCCCGCACCCGCCGGGTACGAGCCCGCGGCGACGGTGACCCAGCCGCCGCCGGTAACGAACCCGGCGTTCGGGTTGTACACGACGACCTGCACCGTCGCAGAGCCCGGCCCTTGATCGTCGTCCATCACCGTGATCGTCACGGTGTAGACGCCGGCGCCTGCGTACACGTGGCTGGCCGAGCAGCTGCCGTTCCCGTTCGCTTCGGTGACCACGCCCGTCGAGCTCGGCGTGCCGTCGTCCCAGCTGATCGTGCAGTTGCCGCCCGGCGGCGTCCGGTGCGTGTCGTTCGCCCCGGCGTCGGTGAAGTTGGCGCTGACGGCGACGGTCGTGGCCATCGCGTACGGAGGCGGCGTCTCGTTCGTGGCTGTGACAACCGGGTTCGCGTTCGTGACGGTGACGGTCGTCTCGTCGCTTGCGGACGCTCCCTTGCTGTCGGTCGCGGTCAACGTCGCCGTGTACGTCCCGTCGTCGGTGCAGGTGATCGCGGTATCGACGGCGGTGTCGTTGGCGAACGAGCAGCTCGTACCCACGTCGGCGACGTTCGTCGCGTAGGTCCACTTGACGGTGAACGAGTCGCCGTCAGGATCTGAGACCGTCCCGTCGAGGGCGATTGACGATCCCTCGCCGCCCGAGCGGTTGGTCCCCGCGTCGACCGTCGGCGGGTGGTTCGGCGGCGCGATCGTCACGACCTTCGAGGCTTCGGCCGAATCGTCGTCGCCGTCGTTGACCTTTACGGCGACGGTCGAGCTCGCAGGGCCGATTCCGAACGTGCAGTTGAAGCTGCCGCCCGTGTTCGTGATCACAGCCGCCGACGGGACGCCGTTCGCCCCGCACTTCGGGTAGGCAAGCGCGTAGGCCTGCGTGTCCTGGCCGGGATCGGTGATCGTGAAGCTGTATGTGTGCGTCGAGCCCGACGCGACTGAGGATGGCCCGCTCAGGCTCACGGCCGGCACGACGTTGGTGACGGTGACGGCAACGCTGCCGCTGCCGCTGCCGCCGTCGCCGTCGGAGACGGTGACGTTGACTGTGGGGTTGCTGGGCCCGTCGGCGAAGCTGCAGTCGAAGCTGCCGGCGCCGGTCGCTGCGGTAAAGGCCGGGTTCGAGAGCGTGTTGCCTACGCCACAGCTGCTGCTGACGAGGGTGAACGTCTCCGTGCCGGCGTCGGTGGTCGTGAAGGTGTAGTGCTTGAGCTCGCCCTCGGCCGCTCCGGTCGGTCCGCTCACGGTGACGACGGGGTTGAGGTTCGCGACCTCTACGACGACGACGGCTTCCGAGTCGCTGTCGCCGGCGTGGTCGGAGTCCTCGACCTTGATCGTGACGTTCGTCGTCGCGGGGCCGTCCGGGAACGAGCACTGGAAGCTGCCGCCGGACGCGTCTGTGTTGAGCGAGCCCGCGACGGGCGTGCCGCCGGTTCCGCAGCCGTAGGCAAGGACCGAGAACGTGTCCTGGCCGGGGTCGGTGACCGTGAACGAGTACGTGTGCATCGTGCCCTCGTTCACGTGGTCGTCGCCGCTCAGGGTGACGGTGGGGGCGACGTTGTTGATGGTGACGCTGATCGAGTCGCTGTCGCTGCCGCCGTCGCCGTCGCTGATCGTGACGCTGACGGTGGAGCTGTTGGGCCCGTCGGGGAAGCTGCAGTCGAAGCTGCCGGCGCCGCTGGCCGGGTTGAAGGCGCCGTTGCTGAGCGTGCCGTTGGCGCCGCAGCTGTGCGCGTCGCGGCTGAACGTCTCGCTGCCGGGGTCGCTGACGGTGTAGCTGTAGCTCTTGAGCTGGCCCTCGTTGGCGCCGTTGGCGCCGACCAGCGTGACGGTCGGGGCGACGTTGTTGATGGTG
>DATFPZ010000183.1:0-2039 GCA_035264545.1 Acidimicrobiia bacterium | reverse complement strand
CGTTCGTCGAGGCGAACCTGCGCCTCGTCGTCTCGATCGCCAAGCGCTACCGGTCGTCGGGGCTCCAGCTCCTCGACCTCGTACAAGAGGGAAACCTCGGCTTGCTCCATGCCGTCGACAAGTTCGACTGGCGCAAGGGCTTCAAGTTCTCGACCTATTCGACCTGGTGGATCCGCCAGGCGATCCAGCGGGGCATCTCCAACACGTCCCGCACCATCCGGCTTTCCGTGCATGCCGGCGACCGCCTCCTGCAGGCCCGCCAAGCCCGCGCCCGTCTCGAATCCCAGCTCCGGCGCACGCCGACGCATGCCGAGGTCGCCGCCGAGCTCGACATTCCGGAACACGTGCTCGCGGGGATCATGATTCGAGGGACGGCACCCGTGTCGCTCTCCGCGCCCCTCTCGGCCGACGGCGACGACGGCGAGCTCGCCGATGTCGTCTCCGACCCGCTGGCCACGTCTCCCATCGACGCGGCGATCGCCGCGCTCTTACCCGGCGAGATCGCCAAGCTGCTGGTGCCGCTCACGCCCCGCGAGCGCGAAGTTCTGACGTTGCGCTTCGGACTCGACTGCGGCGAGCCCCGCACCCTCGACCAAGTGGGCGCGCACCTCGAGCTGTCCCGCGAACGGATCCGCCAGATCGAGGCCACAGCCATGTCCAAACTGCGTCACCCCGGGTTCAACGCCACGGTGCGCGACCGGCTCTCGAACTGATCACAAAAGTAGGGAACGAGGTCGAACGCGGCCTGACCGCCGGTTCCCCACGGTTCTCTTGACACTCGGCCCTCGAGTGGCACGATCACAATGAGGAAGTCGGTTGGTCGCACCCACGATCGCCAGATCGTGCCGTGGGAACCGCCCCGCATGGTCGGGTTGACCCTATCGAGGTAAGCGTCGCCAGGCCGAGAGCCTCTGTCCGGCGTTCGTCGTGGGTGCCAGGAGGCGAGGTGGACGATGCCTGAGGCGACGGATCCCACGTTCTACCGGAGTCCGGGCGCTGCGATCGCTGCTCCTCCCGAGGAGCTCGCGTACGTGGCGGCCTTCGACCCCTCCGGGCGGATGAGCGACGCGATGACCGTGATCGACTGCGCGCCGTCGTCGCCGACGTGCGGCAGCGTGGTCGGCTGGGCCGACCTGCCGGACGCGGGGAACGAGTTGCACCATTTCGGGTGGAACGCGTGCTCGAGCGCGCTGTGCCATCCGGGTCACGGCGACCACGCGGGCGCCGCGCCGCTGGAGCGTCGGTATCTCGTCGTTCCCGGGGTGCGCTCGTCGCGCATCCACATTCTCGACACGAAGCCCGACCCGCGTTCGCCGCAGGTGATCCGCACCATCGAGGCCGAGGAGCTTGCCGCCAAGGCGGGTTACTCGCGGCCGCACACCGTGCACTGTGGGCCCGGCGGGATCTTCATGTCCGCGCTCGGTGGAGCCAACGGGAACGACGGACCGGGTGGCGTCGCGCTCCTCGACCACGACACCTTCGACGTCGTGGGCCCGTGGGAGCTCGACCGCGGCGACCAGTTCTTCGCATACGACGTCTGGTGGCACCTCGATTACGACACGGTCATCACCTCGGAGTGGGGGACACCGTCGATGATCGAGAACGGCCTCAACCCCGAGGACCTGCTCGGCCGCAAGTTCGGCCATCATCTCGACTTCTGGAGCATGTCCGAGCGGAGACTCGTGCAGCGCGTCGACCTCGGGGACGAGCATCAGATGGTGCTCGAGCTGCGACCGGCACACGACCCGACCAAGGCGTACGGCTTCGTCGGCGTGGTCATCAGCGTCGAAGACCTCTCGGCGTCGGTGTGGTTGTGGCACCAGGACGGCGACCGGTGGGCGGTCGAGAAGGCCATCACGATTCCGGCGGAACCCGCTGACCCCGACGAGTTGCCGCCTGCGCTCAAGCCGTTCTCCGCGGTCCCGCCGCTCATCTCGGACATCGACCTGTCCGTCGACGACCGCTGGCTGTACGTCTCGTGCTGGGGCACGGGGGAGCTCAAGCAGTACGACGTGACCGACCCGTTCAACCCTCGGGAG
>DATFPZ010000182.1:0-4209 GCA_035264545.1 Acidimicrobiia bacterium | reverse complement strand
AGCGCCAGCGCCGCGCCCTCACCGCCTGACACCCGGCCGACCGGCCAGCCGGCTCACCGGCAACGTTCTTCGAGCCGGGCTTCGATCGTCTGGCCGTCGTCGAGGTGGGCGCGCCGGCGGAACGACGGGCCACAGTCGTCGAGGGCGGCCCGGGGGAGCAGGCCGACCAGCTCGATCCGATCCAGGTCCGCGCCCTCGGCGCGCGCGTGCCTCGCCACCTCGGCGCAGGCCTCCTCGAGCCCGGTGGAGTCGAGGTCGGTGAGGTTCAGCGAGACCTGCGCACGTCGTCGTGAGTCGAGCTCGAAGCCGAGAGCGCGCACCCCCCGCAACCCGCCCCCGCTCTCGCGCACGTCGTGGGCGATGCGGCGCGCCAGGTCGACGTCGTCACGGTCCAGCTCACAGTTGACTGCGACCAGGACGGGACGAGCTCCGACCGCCGTCGCTCCCAGCCGCGGGTGGGGCTCGGCGGGGCCGTAGTCGGGCGCCCGGCGCACGAACGCGTCGCGCCGCAGCCTCGGGAGGGGCCGTTCCTCGGGGTCGGCCTCGCCGTACAGGAACGTCGGCACGTCCATCGCGTCCGCCAGCCAGCCGGCGAAGTAGTGCGCGGTGCGCACTGCGCTTGCCCGCGCCTCGGGCGTCCCCGACAGCGCGACGAAGGGGACGACGTCGAGGGCGCCGAGCCGCGGGTGCACCCCTTTCCGCCAGGAGGCGTCGATGTATTGGCCGACCGCTTCCGCGAGCTGGACCGTGGCGCGCTCGACCTCCGCCGGCGGGTCGGCGGCGAGGGTGAACACCGACCGGTTGTGGTCCGGATCGGCATGCACGTCGAGCAGGGGAGACCCACACGCCGAGGCGAGCCGGTCGACGACGTCAGGGCGTCGCCCTTCCGACACGTTCGGCACGCATTCGAGCACCGGAACAGGTTACGGAGCGTCGCCGCGCCGCACCTAGGCTCGGCAGTCGCGGCCGCGGCGGCTTTGCCGACCGCAGCCGCATAGCCGGAGCTTGCGACGGCGACAGGAGAAAATGCGCATCGGCCTCGCGCTTCCTCAATACGACTACTCCGTGCCCGGTGAATCGCCGCTGCGATGGGACACCCTGCTCGACCACGCGCAGCGGGCCGAGTCGCTCGGCTTCGACTCGCTCTGGCTGTCGGACCACTTGTTCCTCGACATCGCCAAGTACGGCGGGACGGCCGAGCGCCACGGCGTCTACGAGCCCCTCGTCACCCTGGCCGCGCTGGCTCGCACCGTCACCCGTCCCCGTCTCGGCACGCTGGTCGCGTGCGAGGCGCTGCGGCCGGCGTCGGTGCTCGCCAAGGCCCTCGCCACCCTCGACCGCGTCTGCGACGGCCGGCTCGACGTCGGTCTCGGCGCCGGCTGGTATGCCCCCGAGTACGAGGCCGTCGGGTTGGCGTTCCCGCCGCCCGGTGAGCGGCTCGCCCGCCTGGCCGAGGCCGTCGACGTCGTCCGCGGGCTGCTCGGTGGAGGGCCGCTCACGTTCGACGGCCGCTATCACCGCGCTGCGGGCGCGGTGAACCGGCCGCCGGCGGTGCAGGAGCCGCGCCCGCCGGTGTTCGTGGGCGGCAAAGGCGACCGGCTCATCCAGCTCGCGGTCGAGCACGCCGACGGCTGGAACACGTGTTGGGTGTGGACACCCGACGCGTACCGGGATCGCCTCGACGTGGTCGAACGATCGTGCGACAAGGTTGGGCGTGATCCCGCCACCGTGTGGCGCTCCCTTGGTCTGTACGCACTGGCCGGCGAGGACCGCGCCGACCTCGAGCGCCGCTTCGCGCGCATGCGCGACCTCATGCCCTCCGGCGTCGTCAACGAGACACTCGACGAATGGCGCGCCGGCCGACTGGTCGGAACCATCGACGAGGTACGTGCCCAGCGCGACGAATGGGGCGCGCTCGGCGTCGAGACCCTCATCGTCGGCGCCGGCCCGCTGCCCTTCTCGGTCACCACGCTCGACGACCTCGAGCTGCTCGCCCACGCGCTCCTTTCCTCCTGAGCACACCCCAATGGGCAGCTGATGGTCGTCCGCCGAGACAAAGGGGTTAACCTCTCTTGGAAGTCCCGAATCGAAAAGGGCACGTCGCATGAACCTGGGCCCGACCGAGCTGATCATCATCCTCGTGATCGTCCTGGTGCTGTTCGGCAGCACACGACTCCCGAAGCTCGCCCGCTCGATGGGCCAAGCCTCGAAGGAGTTCAAGAAGGGCATCAACGAGGGCGACAAGTCCGCCGACGAGGACAAGCCGGAGAAGGAAGACTCGGCCTAGCTCCCCCCGGCGAGCTCGCTCCCGTCCCCGACCGCGGGGCCGGGAACCCGGCACCCTCCTTCCGTCGTTCTTTGTGATGGCCGGCGGGGTCCCGACCTGGGAGGAAGTTGCCCGTGATCATGGGCGCTTCCTCTACAACGTCGCCTACCGCCTGGCCGGCAACGACAGCGACGCACAGGATCTCGTGCAGGAAGCGCTGCTGCGGGTCCGCAAGGGCCTGGAGCGCTACCAGCCCGGATCACTCGAAGGTTGGTTGGCCCGGATCGTGACGAACGTGTTCCTCGACGAGGTGCGACGGCGACGGCGACGTCCGGCCGATGCCCTCCCCGAAGACCCCGACTGGGTGCTCCCGCCCGCGCCCGCCGCCGACCAGGTCTTCACCGGCTTGTCCGATGATGTGCAGGCCGCCCTGGCGTCGCTGCCCGAGGAGTTCCGATCCGCCGTCGTTCTCTGCGACGTCGCCGACCTGCCGTACGAGGAGATCGCCGAGTCGCTCGGTGTGCCGGTCGGGACCGTTCGATCACGGATCCATCGAGGACGCCGGCTGCTGCGCAACACGCTCGTGAGCACTGGAGAGACGGCGTGAACGCGCGTCCCGCTCCCGACGACCGGCTCTCGGCCTACCTCGACGGCGAGCTCGATGCCGCCGAGCGCGCCGATGTCGACGGCTACCTCGCCGAGTCACCGGAATGGCGCGCCGAACGCGACGCGATCGCGTACGCGCGCGACATGTTGCGCAGGCTGCCGGTGCACGAGGCGCCGCCCGGGGTCTGGGAGGGCGTTCTCTCACCGGAGCTGACGCGTGCGCGCGCCCGGCGTCGCTCGCGGCTGCCGCGCGCCCTCGCCGCCGCGACGGCGGCCGTCGCGGTCGCCGCGGTCGTCATCGCGTCGCTGGTGATCCCGTCCCCCGATCGCGTCACTCCGCGCGTGCCCGCGCTCGCCGACTCGCACGCCGTGCGCACGTCCGTCTCCGACGAGCCCGTCAGCCAGCTCGCGACCCTCAGCATGATCACTCCGTTCCGGCGATGAGCATCCGGTCGCCGCGCGGGTTGGCTGTGGTGGCGGGAGTCGCCGCGCTCGCCGGCCTCGCGCCGCTCGCCCTGTCGACGGAACCGGCGGCGTCGCAGACGGGACCGGGTGTGCAGCTGCTCGACGCCGCCCGCCGGGCCGCGCAGGAGCAGGACTTCTCGGGTGTCCTTGAAGTCACGTGGTCGGATGCGAGCGGTGAGCACAGCAGCGACGTGTTCGTCCGCAGCGCTGACGGCGTGCTCGCGCTGGGCGACCGGCCTCAGGTCATCGTCGAGGGCGCCCGCCGCTTCGTGCAGGGGCCGGAGGGCTGGCTGGCCGTCTGGAGCCAGGAAGCAGCGCCTGACGTGCCGCCCGCGTCCGACAAGTGGGCGCTGTCAGTCCGAGATGGCCCGACCGTCGCCGGCCGGCCGACGCAAGAGGTCGACGCCACCGACCGTCACGACGACCGCGTCCGTGAGCGCCTCTACCTCGACGAATCGACGAGCCTCTTGCTGCGGCGCGAGCAGCTCGACACCCGCGGGCGAACGGTGCGCGCCGTCGGTTTCACGAGCATCGGCGCGCCCGCCGGCGCGTTCGTCGGCGCGATCCCCGCCGAAGGTCCCCGCGCGCCGGCGCACAGCACCAGCCGCCAGCCGCGCGTGCGCCAGGAGGTCTCGGCGCCGTTCCGCGCCCCCCGGACCGCCGGCGACCGATTCCAGCTCGCCGGCCGGTACGACGAAGACCACGACACGCTCCATCTCTTCTACAGCGATGGGCTCTTCAGCGTGTCGGTGTTCGAGCAGGAGGGCGACCTGGACCCCACCGGCCTCCCTGCCGGAGCCGAGCCCCGAACGGTCGAAGGGCGCGACGTCCGCCAGTACCGCACGCCCGGGGGCGTGGTCATGGTGTGGCAG
>DATFPZ010000181.1:0-2394 GCA_035264545.1 Acidimicrobiia bacterium | reverse complement strand
GTCCCGAGGTCGGCGATCGAGTACGTGGTGGCCGCGCCCGACCACGGGTTGGAACGCCCCCGCCGCGCGCCGAGCCGGACGGCTTCGTCGATCGCGACCTGCGCCGTGACCTCGCTCTCGGGACGCGGGACCAGCACACGCCGGTCGACGAGCAGATCCAGGCCGCGAAACAGCCAGCAACCGAGCACGTACTGGAGCGGCTCGCCGGCCACACGTCGCCCGACGAGCTCAGTGAGGTGGGCGGCGGACCGGCTCGGGGCCGGCTCGTCCTCGGCGGTGACGAGCTCGGCGGCGTCGAACCCGGAGACGTGCTCCACCATCCAACGCGCTTCGCTCGCCGCGCTCTCGATTCCGGCCACAGCGAGCGATCTCTCGGCCTCGACGCGCAGGTCACGCCAACGGGGCACTGATCAGGCGGAGGCTGACGCGAGCTGTTCGGCGCGCTCGGCCGCGATCAGCGGGTCGACGACGGGATCGAGCTGGCCCGCCAGCACCTGGTCGAGCGCGTGAAGCGTGAGGCCGATCCGGTGGTCGGTGACCCGCTTCTCCTTGAAGTTGTAGGTACGAATCTTCTCGGAGCGGCCTCCGCTCTTGACCTGGTCGCGACGGGTGGACGACAGCTCCTCGGCCTGCCGCTCGCGCTCGGCCTGGAGAAGACGAGAGCGGAGGATCCGCAGGGCCTTCTCCTTGTTCTGGAGCTGGCTCTTCTCGTCCTGGCACGTGACGACGAGTCCGGTGGGCAAGTGCGTGATGCGAACCGCCGAGTCGGTGGTGTTGACGGACTGGCCCCCAGGCCCGCTCGACCGGTACACGTCGACCTCGAGCTCGTTGGGGTCGATGTCGATGTCGACCGCATCGGCTTCCGGCAGCACCGCGACCGTCGCCGCGCTCGTGTGCACCCGACCCTGGCTCTCGGTGGCCGGCACGCGTTGCACACGATGGGGCCCCGCTTCGTGCTTGAGCCGCGACCACGCGTCCCGGCCCTTCACGACGAAGGTGATGTCGCGGTACCCGCCTATCTCGGCCGGTTGGCTCGACAGCACTTCGAGGCCCCAACTTCGCAGCTCGGCATACCTGCGGTACATCTCGAACAAGTCGCCCGCCCACAGGTTCGCCTCGTCGCCGCCCTCGGCGCCACGGATCTCCACGATGACGTTCTTGCCGTCGTTGGGGTCGCGTGGGACGAGCAGCTGCTTGAGCGTCGCCTCGAGCTCGGCGAGGCGGGCCTCACGCTCGGCGAGCTCGCCCTGGAGGTATTCGCGCATCTCCGTGTCGCTCTCCGCTGCCAGCAGCTCGCGGGCGTCGGCGACGTCGCCTTCCGTTCGGCGGTACTCCCGGTACACGTCGACCAGGGGCTTGAGCTCGGCGTGCCGGCGGCCGGCATCGCGCGCGGCGGCCTGGTCCCCGCTCGCGTAGAGCTCGGGCAGCTGCGACTCGAGCTTCTCGAGCTCGGCCTCCAGGTCAACCAGGTGGTCGAACACAGAGCCAGAGTACCGGCGCGCCCGGCGGATCAAGCGGGACTCGACGTGCGTATCTCAGCGACACCAGATGTCGCTCAGATACGCATGTCCTGAATCAGCCACGTAGTGCGTTCGTGATGACGGAGCTGTCGCCTGCCGCGGTGTCCTCGGCGACCTGGTCGAGGAACTTGTGGAAGTCGTCGGAACCCGACCGGTCCGCGATCGCCCGCGGGATCGCGGGAAAGGCGTAGTCGTCGGTCGGTAGCGGCGGGTGGTCCTCGGCCGGCTTGCGCGCCATGACCTGGTCGACCACGGGCGCCAGTCGCTGCGCCTTGTCCTTCTCGGCCTTCTCGTCGCGTTCGAGGAACTCGGGGAGCACCTCACGGCCGAAGAGCTCGAGGCTCTCCATGATGTGCTCGTGCTGGTTCTTGCCCGACTGGCTCACGAAGATGACCTGGTCGACCCCGCACTCCTCGTAGCGGAGCAGGAAATCGCGCACTTGGTCGGGAGTGCCTACGGCGCCGCGCAGGCCGCCGAGGCCGTCTTGCACGACCTTGGCACCGAGCCGGTCGGAGTTCGCCGCCGCCGCGTGCACGGCGCCGGGATCGAAGCCCTGCGCCCCGCGCTGGTGCTGGTACTCGGCCCACACATCGGTGACGCCGGGCTGGTGCCGCCCGAAGACGTAGTAGTGCGCGAGTGAGTACCCGAAGAAGTTCGCCCCTTCGAGGCCACGCTCCAGGGCTTGGTTCTCGTCGGGGTGGCACATGAACGTGGTGACGCACGCCAGGTTCGGGTTCACGTCGTCGCCGATGGGCACGCCCTCACGTTCGAGCGTCCCGTAGTAGTCGCCGACCCAGTGGCGGGCATCTTCGGGGTCGATGAACGCGAAGCTGAGTGCCCCGATGCCCTTCTGCGCCGCGAGGTGGATCGTGTC